>DATCWZ010000683.1:0-17143 GCA_036566065.1 Streptomyces sp.
CGCCTCGCTGCGGCTGGTGCTGTGCAGCTTGGTGAAGATCCGGTTGATGTGGTTCTTCACGGTCTTCTCGCTGATGAAACAGGTGGCGGCGATCTGCTGGTTGCTCATGCCGGACGCGATCAGCTCCATGACCTCCACCTCCCGTGAACTCAGCCCGTACGCCGGGGCGTTGGGTTGCCTGGCGGCGCTCGCCGCGCCTACTGAAGACTGTGCCACAACTGGTTGCATATGCGAAAGACTTTGAGCGTGTTGGGCGGGTTGGGCCGGTGAGGTGGGGTGGATGGGCGGGTGGGGGGTGTGTGCATTCGCACCGTACGCAGAGCCTTGCGCCGTAGCACCTCGCGTCAGCGCCGCGCCCAGGCCGTCCGGCAGCGGGGCTGCCTGGGGGGCGGGGTCCTGGCGCATGTGGGCGAGCAGGGCGTTCGCCGCTGTGGGCGTGAAATGGGCCCGGCCGTCCCTCGTGTCGCGTACCGCTTCGACCAACTGATCGGCCGTGAACTCGCCATGCACCAGGTATCCGCCCGCGCCCAGGCGCAGTGCCTCGTGGACGATCTCGCTCTCGCGGCTGTACGTCAGCATCATCACCGGGGCCACCCGCACGAGGTGCGGGAGGGCGGAGATGCCGTCGACACCCGGCATGCGCACATCGAGCAGGACCACGTCGGGGCGGTGCTGGACGGCCAGTTCGTATGCCTGGCGGCCGTCCGTGGCCTCGGCGACGACCTCGATGTCCTCGCGGCCGGTGAGCAGGGCGCCCAGCCCGGCCCGTACGACCGGGTTGTCGTCGGCGATGACGACCCGGAGCGGGCTCGGGGCCGGTGTGTCGCGGGGTGCGGGGAAGGGGGGCATCGCCGCTCCGGGGGAGCTGAGCTCCGAGGGGAGCGGTGTGGCGTGCGAGGACGTGTGCTGGGAGGCGTGGTGCTGTGCCGCCCAGTTCTGGCCCGACGTGGAGGACACGTCATCAGGCATTCTGCGGCCCCCTCTCGGGGTGGGTGGGTTCGGAGGGACTGAGTGCGGCCAGTGGCAGTTCCAGGCGCACCTCGGTGCCCTTGGCCGCCTTTCCCTTGCCGATACGGATACGGGCGCCGATCGACGCGGCCCGCTCGACCATGCCGACGAGCCCGAAGTGGCCCGCCTTCCGCAGCCCGTCGAGCGTGGTGCCCGGGGGGAGGCCGCGCCCGTCGTCGTACACGGTGACGCGCAGGACGTCACCCTTGACCCCCGCGAGGACGACGACGTACGAGGGGCGGGCGTGCCGCTGCGCGTTCTCCATGGCCTCCGTGGCGACGGTGAGCAACTGCCGGGCGACGACCTGCGGTACGGGCGGTACGGGCGTGTCGCCCAGGGTCCGGAACGCGGCCGTCAGCCCGTGCCGACGGGTGAAGTCCTCGGCCCGGGCCCTGAGTTCGGCGACCACGTCGACCCCGGCGTCGAGGCCCGAGTCGCGTCGCAGGTCCGAGAGCAGCTCGCGTGACTCGGCGGCGGCGCGCCGGGCGGACCGGGCGACGAGTTCCGCCTGGTGCTTCACGGTGAGCGGGTCCATCCGGTCGGACGAGGCGGCGAGGCCCTCGGCGGCCAGGGCCAGACCGTGCAGGGTCTTGGCGACCGAGTCGTGCATCTCGCGGGCGAGCCGGGTGCGTTCGCCCTCGACGGCCTCGTTGACGGCGAGGCGGGCCCGGGTCTCGGTCAGGGCCTGGCTGGCCGTGCCGAAGCGCAGGAGCAGATTGCGCAGGGTGACGCCCACGGCTCCGGCGATCACGCAGAAGCCGGGGAGCAGGAGCGAGGTGGCGTCGCCCGCGTCCAGGCCGACGTTGGTGGCGTACACGCCGGAGATGATCAGCGCCTGGAGTACGGCGAAGACGGCCGCGCCGCGCCAGCCGTACACGAGTCCCGCGAGCAGCGGGGTGCAGACCGTGACATACGCGAGGGTGGACTCCGGGGTGGCGGTGACCAGGAGCAGCGCGCCGAACAGCGCGTCGACGCCGAGGAGCCAGGGGTGGCGCAGGAACAGGGGGCCGAAGCGTTCCCAGTCCCGGAACAGGACGTACGAGCCCATGAAGGTGACCAGGATGGCCGAGCCGATCAGCCAGGTGGCGGCGCCCCGGGCGGTGCCCGCGATCGCGAACGGGGTGGCGATGGCGATCATCGCCAGCCGGAATCCGAACACCTGGCGGCACATGGCCTGGAGGGCGTTGACCTGTAGGGCGAACGCCGGGCGGGTGCCGGGGTCGGCCATCGCCTGGCGGACCTCGCCGGTCAGTCCGGTGGAAGGGCTGCCGAGCTGGATCGGCATGGCGTCTCACCTCCCCCGGTTCCCCCGATTCTTGTCATGCCCATCATCCCTGTCTCGTGTCGGTCACGCAGGTCATCCGCTCATCCGCCCGTGAGGAAGCCGAAGTCGACATTCGCGCCGTACACGAACCCGACGGTGAGCAGGAGCAGCGTTCCCGGCAGCAGGAAGGAGGTCACCGCGAAGGTCGCCTTGGGTACGGCCTTCGCGGCCTTGCGGCGGGCGTTCTGCGCGTCCGTACGCCGCATGTCGTTGGCGATCTGGATCAGCGTCTCGACGATGGGCGCGCCCAGTTCCTCGCCCTGCTGGAGGGTCGTCACGAACATCGCGACCTGCTCCGAGTCGTTGCGTTTACGCAGCTCCTCGAAGGCCTTGCGGCGGCTGACGCCCATGTCCATCTGGCGCAGGGTGATGCGCAGTTCGTCGGCCCACGGCCCCTCGTACTTCTCCGCGACACGCTCCAGGGCCTGCCGGAAGCCGAGGCCGGCCGAGACGACGACGGCGAGGACGTCGAGGAAGTCGGGGAGGGTGCGTTCGATGTGGTCCTTGCGGACGCGGACCGCGGACCAGATGCCGACCTCGACCCAGAACAGCCCGAAGGCGACGAGCAGCAGCGAGACGATGATCTGGCCGCGGATGATGGTGGTGAAGGCGCCGAAGAAGCCGAGCGCGCCGTACACCGCGCGGCGGGCGGCGTACCGGTCGATGGTGAGTCCGCCGGGGTTGCCCGCCATGTCGATCTGGCGGCGCTTCCTGTTGACGGCCTTGGGGCCCATCATCCTGAGGACGGCGGGGGCCCAGCGCATGCCCATCCGGTCGATGCCGGATCCGACGGCGGTGGTGCGGCTGGAGCCGACCTCCAGGGCGATGGCGAGGTCGCCGGGCAGTTTGGCGTCGGCGCGGTACATCCGGATGCCGGCGATGGCCCCGTACACCGCGAGGCCCGCGGCGAGTGCGAGCAGCAGATCCATGTCCGTGGCTCCCTGGCTCAGACGTCGATACGGGACAGGCGGCGGATCACGATGAACCCGATCGCGTACAGGATGAGGGAGACGATGACGGCGCCCTGCCCGATGAGGGATCCGGTCATACGGTCGAGCGCGCCCGGCATCACGGCGTTCATCAGCAGCATCGCGCCGAAGCCGAACGCCGGGACGGCGTAGGCGGTCACCGTCACCTGGGAGAGCTGGGTCTTGACCTCGCGCCGGGTCTCCTTGCGTTCCTCCAGTGTCTCGGTGAGGTTGCGCAGGGAGCTGACGACCGTACCGCCCGCCCTGTTGGACAGGACGAGCGTCGTCACGAGGACGACGAGTTCGCGGGAGGGGAGCCGGTCGGTGAGCTCGCCGAGCGCGTCGTCGAGCGATTCGCCGACGGCCAGCCGGCGCGCCACGCGGGACAGTTCCTCACCGGCCGGGTTCTCCAGCTCCTCCGCCGCCATGGCGATGGCGGTACGCAGGGCGAGTCCGGCCTGGGTGGCGTTGGCCAGGATGCGGGAGAGCTCGGGAAGCTGGTTGATGAAGCGGTCGGTCCGCTTGGTGCGCTGCCAGTCGAGGAAGGCGTTGGTGCCCCACAGCCCGATGAGGGCGGCGACCGGGCCGAAGAAGTTGGCCAGGACCGCCGAGGCGAGCATCCACAGTCCGGCCATCGCGACCAGCGCGTACACGAAGAACTCGCCCGGGGTGATGTCCAGGCCCGTCGCGGCGAGTTTCAGCTCGATCCGGTGGCCGAGGCCCGTGGTGCGCAGCCTGCGGTCGACGCCCTGGAAGCGGCGGTGGCGGCCCACGGCGGGGATCTGGCCGGTGTGCGAGAGACGGTCGACGAGGGCTTCACGTTCGGCCTTCCCGGCGGAGTACGCGCGCATGCCCATGACGCCGAGCACGCAGCACACCAAGGTGACGCCGATCGTGAGCAGGGGGAGATTGTCCATGGCGCGATACCTACTTGGCCTCTCGGGTGGCGAGCTGTTCGTCGGACGCGGCGACTCCGAACGCCTGCGGCAGGGGCTGGCCCGCCATGTAGAGCCGCTGGGCGGTTCCGCGCGGGAGTGGGAAGTACTGGAACCGGCCGTGGATCAGGCCGTCGGCGGACATCGGCCGGGCGTCGAAACGGGCGACGGTCACGATGCGGTAGTTGTCGCGGCCGTGCGAGTCGAGTACCGCGATCTCGGTGATCTTCCTGGCCCCGTCGGCGTGCCGGGTGAGCTGGACGATTACGTCGACGGCGCTGTTGATCTGGTCGTGCAGCGCCTCGAACGGGATCTTGATCTCGGACATGGAGGCCAGGGTCTGCAGGCGCATCAGCGCGTCCTCGGCGCTGTTGGCGTGGACCGTGGCCAGCGAGCCGTCGTGACCGGTCGACATCGCCTGGAGCATGTCCAGCGACTCGCCACCGCGGACCTCACCGACGACGATCCGGTCGGGGCGCATACGCAGCGAGTTGCGGACCAGGTCGCGAATGGTGATCTGGCCCTTGCCCTCGACGTTCGCCGGGCGGGACTCCAGCCGGATCACATGGTTCTGCTGGAGCTGGAGTTCGGCGGAGTCCTCGATGGTGACAATCCGCTCATGGTTCGGGATCAGGCCGGACAGCGCGTTGAGCAGCGTCGTCTTCCCGGTGCCGGTGGCCCCCGAGACGATGATGTTGAACTTCGCCTGCACAAGCCCCGACAGCAGGAACAGGATGTGCTCGTCGAGCGAACCGAACGAGATCATCTCCTGCAGTGTGAACGAGCGCGGGAACCGGCGGATGGTGAGGGTCGCGCCCGTCAGGGACAGGGGCGGGATGATGACGTTGACGCGCTCGCCGCTCGGCAGGCGGGCGTCGACCATCGGATTGGACTCGTCCACCCGGCGGTTGACGGTCGACACGATGCGTTCGATGGTCTGCATGAGCTGTTCGTGCGAGCCGAAGCGCAGCGGGAGCTGTTCGACCCTTCCGCTGCGCTCGACGAAGATCTGGTCGGGGCCGTTGACCATGATCTCGGTGATGGAGGCGTCTTCGAGCAGCGGTTCGAGGATGCCGAGGCCCAGTGCCTCGTCGACGACCCGGCGGATGAGCTGTGACCGTTCGACGGTCGACAGGACGGGCCCTTCGCGGCTGATGATGTGGCCCAGTACGCGCTCCAGCCTGGCCCGGCGGTCGGCTGTGGCCAGCGAGGACATCTCCGCGAGGTCGATCTCTTCGAGCAGCTTGGCCCGGTAGGTGGCGACCAGATGGCCGTCCTCCCGCCCTCCGCCGCGCTCCTCGGGAGCGGTGATGCGTGCCCGCAGGCTCATGTCCGTCACTCCTCGGTCTGGCGCGGCAGTGCTGCTGCGCCGGTGTGTCGCCCGTCAGTCGCGGGGCATCGTGGAACTGCGCTCCGCCCAGCCGAAGGCGTTTTTCATCCCGGGGATGACGGAGGGGATCTTGATCCGGGCGGTGTACGTCACCGAGTCACCGCCTCCGCTCGCGGTGAACCGGGACTCGTGGAGCCAGCCGCTGATGGAGCGCCGTCCCGCCTCCGCCGGGCTGATCTCCGGCCGGTCGAGGCTCGCCGTACGGGCCGCAGCGCGGGCCGCGGTGCCCGCCTGGTTGGCCGCGTACGCCGCCACGCCCAACTGGATGGCGCAGAGGCCGACCAGGAGCAGCAGCGGGATGAAGCCCAGGTACTCGATGGCGACCTGCCCGCCGTCGGTGCGGCGGCGCCGTCGTGGTGGTGCGGTCATGGTTCAGCCCTCCTTCACCGAGGCGGCGTTGCCGGTGACCCTGGACGGGAGGTCGAGGACGCCGGGCACCAGGACCGGCACCCGGAGGCTGACGCGGGCCCGGTACAGGCCGGTCTCCTCCTGGCAGACCGTCTGTGCGGAGCCCGCCCAGGCGTCGGGCAGGTCCTTCTCGGCCGCCTGCCGGCATGCCTGCTGACTGCCCTGCGCGGCGCCGGTGCCCGCCCGCGCCCCCACATCGGCGGCGTTGCCCGCCAGGCTGAAGGTGTAGCCGATCAGGGCGCACTGCCAGAGCACGGCCAGCAGCAGGATGATCAGCGGGGTGACGCCGACAAACTCGATCGCCGTCTGCCCCAGGTCAAGGTCTCGGTCACGGCCTCGCCTCCCGTGTATCTCCGTACCGGCTCTCCGGATGATGGTCATCGGTCAACATGCCCCCTCGTCAGGTTCCGCCCTTGTGCCGGTCGAGTGCTGCCGGATCATCGGCGCCGTCCGCGTCCGATCGAGCCCCGGTCGTTGCGGTACTTCCCGCCGCCCTTCCCGCCGTTCTTGTCGCCTCCCTCAGGGATCTTCACCAGGCCCAGCTCCCCGGCCAGGGCCCAGAGCGCCTGCTTGACCACGCTCTTGGCGTCCAGTTCGTGCATCCGCCCCGCGTCGACCGCCCCTTGCAGTTCCTTGAAGTTCGCCGGGATCGCCGTGCCCGCCATGCGGGTGCCGGTGATCCGCTGGATCAGGGCGGGCTGGATCTCCGTGTTCCGGTTGAAACGGTTGACGACGGTGACCGTCTCCTCCGCCTTGCGGATCTGGAGCCTGTCCCACATCCGTACGATGCGCTTCGCGCCGCGTACCGAGACCACGTCCGGGGTGGTCACCAGCAGGGCGGTGTCGGCCATCTCGATCGCCGCCGCGTTGGCGCCGCTCATCTGGCTGCCGCAGTCGATGACCACGATCTCGTAGCGGGTGCGCAGCGCGCTGACGATCTGGCGGGCCGAGCGGTCGCTGACGTCCTCGCCGCGCTCGCCCTCGCCCGGTGCCAGGAGCAGGGCCAGGCCCGTCGTATGGGTGAACACGGCGTCGGACAGGACGCGGGGCGAGATGTCGGTGATGGCCGCCAGGTCGACGAGGGAGCGCCGGAACTGCACGTCCAGGTAGGAGGCGATGTCGCCGGTCTGGAGGTCCAGATCGACCAGCGCCGCCGTATGGCCCGACGCCTGCGCGGCCAGGGCGAGCTGGACGGCGGTGACGGTGGCGCCGACGCCGCCCTTGGCGCCGGTGACCGTGACAACCGTGCCGCCGGGGCCGGTGAACACGTCGCCTCCGGCGCCCAGGTGGCGGCGTACGCCCGTGGACCACTGGGCGGCGGCGTGCACTCGGTTGGCCAGCTCCTCGTAGCCCAGCGGAAGGGTGGCGAGGCCGCGGGCGCCCGCGTCCATCGCGGCGGCGAACAGGCCCTGGCTGGCGTCCGCGGTGATCAGTACGACCGCGACGGCGGGGAAGCGCAGGGACACCTCCCGGATGAGTTCCAGGGCCGGGACCGGGCCGATCCGCTCGTGGACCAGCACGACTTCGGGCAGCTCTTCGAGCGACTCGCCGGCGAGTTGGGCCAGCGTGTCGATGAGCTGCGTCGAGTCGCCGACCGGAGCGGCCGGTTCCGCGTCGGGGAGCTGGCTGAGCAGGGTGGTGACGGATCGGGCGGCGTCGGGGTCACCGACGGCCGGGAGGATTCGCGCGGTCATCCGATCCTCACTTGTCCTTGTCGAGCGTGTAGGTGCGGTCGCCCGGACTGATGGTGCCGTCGCTGCCGGGCGCGATGAGCGCGAGCCGTACGTGCTCGGCGAAGGACTCGGCGTACGCGACCCGCTGGGTGTCCAGGGTGTTGAGGGCGAAGGTGATCGGGACGACCTCGGTGGCCCGGTTGCGGTCGTCGCGGCCCGGCTCCAGGGCGGTCAGCTTGCCGACGTCCAGCACCTTCGCGTTGGAGACGATGACCTTGGACTGGGCCGTCTGGCCGTCCTGCTCACCGGCGAACGTGGCGTAGATGTTCACCTTGTCGTTCGGGTGGATCTTGCCCGCCACACCGGTGGCGGCGTCGATCATGATGGCGATCTCCTGCTCGCCCGGCTTCAGTTCGGGGCTCTGCACCATCATGTCGGACTGCATGAGGGAGCCCTCGCGCAGCGAGGTGACGGCGATCTTGCCGTTGATCTCGGAGAGGTCGGTGACCGCGTTGTCCGACAGCCAGCGCTTGGGCATCGAGATCTTCTCGAACTGGCCCGGCGACAGGGCCGTATAGGGCGCCACATTCTTCTTCAGCCGGTAGGCCGCGACCTCGGGCCCGACCTTCGAATTGACGTCGCTGATCACGGAGAGCACTCCGGCGAAGGCGGCGAAGGCACACAGGACCGACAGGAGCAGGAGTATCACGCCGCGGCGCTGGCGGGAGTTCATAGAACCGGACAACCTCGTTCGAATCGGATGCGTGGGCAGCGGTCACTGGGAGGTGCGGGAAATCCGGAACCGGCGGTGCCGGATATCACCGGGAGCCGGGTGGCGCGGGCGCTCCATGGTTCAGGACTCCGGTGGAGCGCATTCGGTTCTCGGGCGGCGCGAGAGGCGACGTACAGAAGCCGCACCGGTCACCGATGAGCTCCATTCCGCACCAGTGGCAGTTCTCGCGCCGTACGGAGGAGACCAGTTGGTAGAGCACGGAGATGTCCGGCAGATAGGAGGCGAATTCCACCAGCTTCCCCGTCCCCCACCAGTGCGGCGAGTCGGCGGGCAGCGGGCACTCCGCGATGGCCTGCACCTTCCAGGCAGGGGCCAGAGTCTGTTGTACCCATTCGGACTGCAGATGACCCCTGGCGAGCAGCAGATGTGTGCTGAACTCCGGTCCCGTCGGCGGTTCGGCGGCCGGGCCCACCTTGACGAGCTGCGGGCTCGGACCCGCGAGTACGGCGAACTGGGAGCCCGGAACCCATGACTTGGCGTGCGTCCTCAGGCTGACCGGGACGCGGTCGAGCCGGGCGACGGAGTTGAGCAGGGCGCCCGCGTGGATGTAGTGGGACAGCAGCCGGGCGGCCGACGCCACCACTCCGGGGCTGAAGTCGCAGATGGAGAGCTGGCGCATCTGACGCACCAGTACGGCTACGCCCAGCGGCGGCAGATCCGTCTTGAGCAGGGCGATCCGGTCGCTCTCCAGCACCGAGCGGATGGCGTGCAGCCTGCGTTCGTGGGCGGGCCGGATCGCCGAGGGGTAGAGGGCGATCACATAGCCGTGCTGTTCGAGCAGCAGATGCATGTCGCCGATCGCCTGATCGAGTGCCTGGTTCTCCGGAGCCTGGAGCAGGGCCGCTGTGGGTGTCTGCTGATCGGTGGGCGGTAGCACCAGATCAGCACTGGTCACTGCTATTGCGGTCGGCACGCTCTTCCCCGTTCGGCTCCGGCCGCCGTCGGACGTCGGCCGCAATCGCTCCTGCTCCGTGCTTCTGTCCCAGCACTTTAGCCACGTCCTACCAGGCAGTGAACACATATCGGAGTGCGGTACGAGAACATCAGCGGGCCTTCCGCGAGTTGGTCAACTTCTGTACCACTGCGGAGGGTTACCAGGATCTCTGATGTTTAATCTGAAACTGATTCATTCGCGCACGTCAGAATGGCGATGATTGCTTTACGCCGATTTTCGGCCACGCCAATTCGGTCACCGTACGGAGGACTTGACACCCCGGTACGCAGGCCCGGCGCGGCTCACCCGGGAGAGTGTCCCGCGGCGGCCGGCCCAGGGGGCCGCGGACATCCGTACCACCAGAGGTCTTGACAACTCGATTGGTCTGGACCAGTTTATGCGCAGCGGTGGCCACCGCTGCGTCGGCGTTCCCGACACCGGCATCCCCACACCCCCCTCAACCCCCACCGGAGGCATCACGTGGATCGCTCCGCAGGCAGCAGACATCGAAGGCGTCACTTCAAGCACCTGCTCGGTGGCGTCCTGGCCGTCGTGGCAGCCGGCGCCATGGCCGGCACGGCTCTCGTCAGCACCGCGGAAGCGGCCGACGTCAACGTCGCCAAGAACGCCGGATTCGAGTCCGGGCTCTCCAACTGGACCTGTTCGGCCGGCAGCGGCGCCACCGTCTCCTCACCCGTGCACGGCGGCAGCTCCGCCCTCAAGGCGACCCCGGCCGGCCAGGACAACGCGCAGTGCAGCCAGACCGTCGCGGTGAAGCCGAATTCGACGTACGCGCTCAGCGCCTGGGTACAGGGCAGTTACGTCTATCTCGGCGCCAGCGGCACGGGTACGACGGATGTCTCCACCTGGACCCCCGGCACGTCCGGCTGGACCAAGCTCAGCACCGGCTTCACGACCGGCGCCAACACCACATCGGTGACCGTCTACACGCACGGCTGGTACGCCCAGCCCGCCTACTTCGCCGACGACTTCTCGGTGAGCGGGCCCGACGGCGGCGGCGGCACCGATCCCGATCCGCAGATCCCCGCGGCGCCCGCCGGTCTGGCGGCCGGTACCACGACGTCCTCCTCGGTCGACCTGACCTGGAACTCCGTGTCGGGCGCGACCGGCTACACCGTGTACAAGGACGGCGCGAAGGCCACCACGTCCACCGGGACCTCCGCGACCGTCACCGGACTGGCGGCCGACACCTCGTACCAGTTCGCGGTGAGCGCCACCAACGCGGCGGGCGAGTCCGCCAAGTCCGCGACGATCACCGCCCGTACGGCGAAGGACACCGGTCCGGGCCCGGGCCCCTCCGTACCCAAGCACGCGGTGACCGGCTACTGGCAGAACTTCAACAACGGCGCGACGGTCCAGAAGCTCAGCGACGTCCCCGCGAACTACGACATCATCGCCGTCTCCTTCGCGGACGCCACGACCACGCCGGGCGCCGTCACCTTCAACCTGGACACGGCCGGTCTGAACGGCTACACCGTCGCCCAGTTCAAGGCCGACATCAGGGCCAAGCAGGCGGCGGGCAAGAACGTCGTCATCTCGATCGGCGGCGAGCGGGGCACCATCTCCGTCAACAGTGACGCCTCCGCCACCAACTTCGCCAACTCCGTCTACGCGCTCATGCAGGAGTACGGATTCAACGGCGTCGACATCGACCTGGAGAACGGCCTCAGCTCCACCTATATGACGAAGGCGCTGCGCGCGCTGTCGTCGAAGGCGGGCTCCGGTCTCGTCATCACGATGGCCCCGCAGACCATCGACATGCAGTCGACGTCCGGTGAGTACTTCAAGACGGCGCTCAACATCAAGGACATCCTGACCGTTGTCAACATGCAGTACTACAACAGCGGTTCGATGCTGGGCTGTGACGGCAAGGTCTACTCGCAGGGCTCGGTGGACTTCCTCACCGCGCTGGCCTGCATCCAGCTCGAAGGCGGCCTCGCCCCGTCCCAGGTCGGCCTCGGGGTTCCCGCCTCCACGCGGGGCGCGGGCAGCGGCTATGTCGCCCCGTCGGTGGTGAACGCGGCCCTGGACTGCCTGGCCAAGGGCACGAGCTGCGGGTCCTTCAAGCCGGCCAGGACCTACCCGTCGCTGCGCGGCGCGATGACCTGGTCCACGAACTGGGACGCCACCGCGGGCAACGCCTGGTCCAACGCGGTCGGCCCGCACGTCCACAGCCTGCCGTAACCACACGGTCTGCCGTAACAACACGGCCTGAAACCAGCAGCGCCGCCGCTCCCCCGGCGGCGCTGCTGTGCTCTCGCGCCGGCTTCTAGATCACCAGGCTCAGGGCCGCCGCGACCGCGAAGCCCGCGACCGACAGCACCGTCTCCAGGACCGTCCAGGACTTCAGGGTGTCGCGCTCCGAGATGCCGAAGTACTTCGCGACCATCCAGAACCCGCCGTCGTTGACGTGCGAGGCGAAGATCGAGCCCGCCGAGATCGCCATGATGATCAGGGCGAGATGGGCCTGCGACATGCCCTGACCCTCGACCAGCGGCACCACGATGCCCGCCGTGGTGACGATCGCGACCGTAGCCGAGCCCTGGGCGACCCGCAGCACCACGGAGATCAGCCAGGCCAGCAGGATGATGGGCAGGCCGACATCGTTGAACGTGTCGGCGAGCGCGGTCGCGATGCCGCTTCCCTTGAGTACGGCTCCGAAGATGCCGCCCGCGCCGACGACCAGCAGGATGTTTCCGACCGGCTTGAGGGAGGACGTGGAGACCGACTCAAGAGACTTGCGGGACCAGCCGCGCCGAATGCCGAGCAGGTAGTACGACAGCAGCAGCGCGATCGTCAGCGCGACGAACGGGTTACCGAAGAACTCGACGACCGAGCGGAGGGTGGACGGGTCCAGCGCGATGGAGGAGAACGTCGCGGCGAGGATCAGCACCAGCGGGGTCCCGATGATCGCGAGTACGGTGCCCAGGGCGACGGGCCGCTCCTGCGGGGTGACCCCGGCGGCGCGCTGCTCGGCGACGACGGCGGCCTTGGCCTCGGCCGCCGCCTCCACCATGTCCTGCGGGACGGCGACGAAGAGGCGCTTGCCGATCCAGGCGGCGTAGGCCCAGGCGGCCAGGACGGCCGGAATACCGACGATGGTGCCCATCAGGATGACCCAGCCGAGCGAGACGTTGAAGAGTCCGGCGGCGGCGACGGGGCCGGGGTGCGGCGGCAGGAACGCGTGGGTCATCGACAGGCCGGCCAGCAGCGGCATCGCGTACAGGAGGATCGACTTGCCGGACCGCTTGGCGGCGGCGTAGACGATCGGCGCGAGCACGAAGATGCCGACGTCGAAGAAGACCGGGATACCGAAGATCAGACCGGTCAGGCCCATGGCGAGCGGGGCGCGCTTCTCACCGAAGAGATTCAGCAGGCGGGCGCTGAGCACCTCGGCGCCGCCGGAGACTTCGAGGATCGCGCCGAGCATCGTACCGAGGCCGATGATGATCGCCACATGGCCGAGGATGCCGCCCATGCCGGATTCGATGACGGAGACGGCGGCCGAGCGCTGGACCGTACCGAAGAGCTCGGTGACGGAGAGGCCGGCCGCGAGGCCGACGGCTATGGAGACGGCGAGCAGCGCGACGAACGGCTGCAGCCTGACCTTGATGATCAGTACGAGGAGGAGGGCGATGCCGAGCGCGGCGACGGTCAGCAGACCGGCGGTGCCGTCGATCAGGAGGAGGAGTCCACCGGTGTGCGGTGGCGCCTGGACGGCTGGGGCGGTTGTGAGCAGCATGAATCAACTCCGGGCGGTGACGGGGTCCTTCGGGGCAGGGCGGAGCGCGGCACGGCGTTCCCGTGCGGGAGGCCGGGCCGTGGTGCGGGGTGAGGCGTGGGGGGTGGAGCAAGACGGTCAGCCGAGGACCGCCAGGGCGTCGATCTCGACGAGGAGTCCGGCGGGCAGGCCGACGTAGACCGTCGTACGGGCGGCGGCGGGGGCCTTGAGGCCCTGCTCGTCGAAGTACGCGTTGTAGACGGCGTTGAGTTCGGCGAAGTGGTCGACGTCGGTGAGGTAGACGCGCAGCATCATCACGTCGTCCCAGGTCGCGCCGCCCTCTTCGAGGATCGCCTTGATGTTGGCGAATGCCTGCAGGGTCTGCTCGCGCAGGGTCGGTCCGGCCACGGTGGGGGCCTGGCCCTCGACGGCGGGCAGGAAACCGACCTGTCCGGCGACCTGGAGGATGTTCCCCTTGCGTACGCCGTGGGAGAAGCGGGCGGGCGGGGTGGTGTGGGTGCTGGGGGTGAGGGCGGTCTTCTCGGTCATGGGCGGTTCAGGCTTTCTTGACGGGGGCGGTACCGGAGTACTCCGCGGTGATGGCGTCGGCGGTGCGGCGCACCAGCGGGAGCAGGGTGAGGAGTTCCTCGGCCGTGACGACCACGTTCGGCGCGGACACCGACATGGCGGCGACGGCCCGCCCGTCGGCGCCCCGGATGGGGGCCGCGACGCAGTTGATGGACTCCTCGTGGCCACCGAGGTCGGTGGCCCAGCCCTGTTCGCGTACGGCGGCGAGTTCCTTGAGGAACGCGCCGGCGTTGGGGATCGAACGGGACGTGTACATGGGGTAGTCGAGCTTCTCGGCGATCGCGCGCCGCTCCGGCTCGGTGAGGTCGGCGAGCAGCAGCTTGGCGACGGCGGCGACGGTGATCGCGACGGGCTTGCCGACGCGTGAGTACATCCGGACCGGGTAGCGACTCTCGACCTTGTCGATGTAGAGGACCTCGTTCTCCTCGTACACCGCGAGATGGACGGTGTGTCCGCACTGCTCGTTGAGCCCGACGAGGTGGGGATGCGCGATCTCGCGTACGTCGAGGTTCTCCACGGCCTCCTGGGCGAGGGCGAAGAGGCGGGCGCCGAGGCGGTAGTGCTGGTCCTGCTGGCGGTAGACGAGGCCGTGCTCGTGGAGCGTACGCAGCAGGCGCAGCGCCGTGGACTTGTGGACGCCGAGTTCGTCGGCGACCTTGCCGAGGTCGGCGGGTCCCCGGGCGAGCAGCGGCAGGATGCTGAGCGCGCGGTCTACGGTCTGGCTCATGGGGTGCGTACCTCCTCGGCGGCTTCGGCTGCGGTCCAGCCGGGGCCGAGACGCAGTCTCCCCCAGGCCGTGTCGTCGAGGGCGACGAGGCGGTCGGCACACGCGCGGGTCGGCGGGTCGGTGAGGTCGCCGGGGACGGTGAGGACGGCGGCGGCCATGAGGTGGCCGTGCCGGGCGCGGTCGCGTACGGGGAGTCCGCGCAGGGTGGCGGAGAGGAACCCGGCGGCGAAGGCGTCACCCGCGCCTACGGGGGCGACGACGTCCACGTGGAGGGCGGGGACGGGGGTGACGGTGGTGGGTGCGGATGCGTCGGGGGTCGGGCGGGAGAACACCGTCGCACCCAGGGCGCCTCGCTTGACCACCAGTACCTCCGGTCCGGGGAGTGCCTCGCGGATCTCCGCCGTGTCCTTGAGGCCCCAGGCGTCCTGCGCCTCGTCCTCTCCGACGAAGACCAGGTCGCAGCGGCGGGCCAGGTCGAGCAGGGTGCCGGGTCCCGTGCCGGTGCCGTGCCACAGGCCCGGGCGGTGGTTGACGTCGAAGGAGACCAGCGGGCGGCCGGGGCGCGGCGCGGTGAGGTCGTACAGCAGGGCCAGGCAGTCGGCGGACAGGGCGGCCGTGATGCCGGACAGATGGAGCACCCTGCCGCCGAGCACATCGTCGTACGGGACGTTGTCCGGGGACATCGCGGAGGCCGCCGAGCCGGCCCGGTAGTACACCACTTCGTGGCGGTCGGTGCCCCGGTCCGTCGCCGTGCGGAAGTAGATCCCGGTGGGGCGGTCCGCGTCGCGCCGTACGGCGGAGGTGTCGACCCCGTATCCGGCGATCGTCTCGACGAGATGGTCACCGAACCCGTCGGCGCCGACCCGGCTGACCCACTTCGTCCGGTGGCCGGCGGCGGCCAGTGCGCAGGCGACATTGGACTCGGCGCCGCCGATCCCGCGCCCGAACGACGGTACGTCGGCGAGGCGGCCCGGCCGCGAGGGCAGGAACGTCACCATGGACTCACCGAGGCAGACGACATCCGTCTGTACCCCGGTCGTCCCGGTGGTGGTCCCGGCTGCGGATCCGGACACGTAGAGCTCCTCGCGGTGGGCCGTGGGCTGGGCCGGTGGTGGCCATTGACCCGGCATCGGCTCGGATGTTAGACAGCGTTAAGCGATACGCGCAATGGCCGTTGCACATGATGCAACGCTCACTTCTGAGGAGGCTCCCTTGGCCGCCGATCACACCATGACCGGACTCGCCGGACTTGCCGACGAACGGATCGACCACCGGTTCAAGGGCCTGCCGCCCGACGCCGCGGGGCTGACCGTCGGCGCCCTGGCCGCCCAGCGCCGCTCCCTGTTCACGGGCGGCTTCACCACCCCGGTGCTGGCCCTGTCCGCCGAGTCGGTCGAGGCCAACCTCACGCTGCTCGGGACGTACGCCGAGCGGCACGGGCTGGCCTTCGCCCCGCATGGCAAGACCTCCATGTCACCGCAGCTCTTCGCCCGCCAACTGGAGCACGGCGCCTGGGGGATCACCGCGGCCGTGCCCCACCAGGCGCGGGTGTACCGGGCGTTCGGAGTGCGCCGGATCTTCCTGGCCAACGAGCTGGTCGACGCGGCCGCCCTGCGCTGGCTGGCGGGCGAGCTGACCGCCGACCCGGACTTTACGTTCGTCTGTTACGTCGACTCGGTACGCGGAGTCGAACTCATGGACGCGGCACTGCGCGCGGCCGGCGCCTCCCGCCCGGTCGATGTCGTCGTGGAACTCGGCGCCGGGCACGGCGCCCGCACGGGCGCCCGTACCGAGAAGGACTGCGCCGCTGTCGCCGACGCGGTGGCCGCCGTGTCCACCCTGCGCCTGACCGGTGTCGCCGGTTACGAGGGCGAGGTGCCGGACGCCTCGCCCGAGCGCGTACGGGAGTGGCTGCGCCGGCTCGTCGCGCTGGCCGCCGACTTCGACGCGGCCGGGCGCTTCGACGGGCTGGCCGCCGGTGAGGAGATCCTGCTCAGCGCGGGCGGCAGCGCCTGGTTCGACGCGGTCGCCGATGTCTTCGCGGACGTCCCCGCCCTCGGCCGCCCGGTGCTCAAGCTGCTGCGCTCCGGGGCGTACGTGTCGCACGACGACGGCCACTACCGCCACATCACCCCCTTCAACCGGGTCCCCGAGGAAGGGGCGCTGCAGCCCGCCTTCCGGCTGTGGGCACAGGTCGTCTCGCGGCCCTCCCCCGAGCAGGCGTTCGTCAACGCGGGCAAGCGCGACGCGGCCCACGACCTGGACCTGCCGGAGGCTCAGGTGGTGCGCTCCGGGCGCGACGGGTCGCAGCGGCCGGCCACCGGAATCACCGTCACCGGGCTGTCCGACCAGCACGGCTGGCTGCGTACCGACGAGGGCACCGGACTGGAGGTGGGCGACTGGGTCGGGATGGGCCTCTCGCACCCCTGCACGTCCTTCGACAAGTGGCAGCTCATCCCGCTGGCCGAGGCCGACGGCACGGTCGTCGACTTCATCCGCACCTTCTTCTGACCGTACCGAAAGGCGCCCACCATGGATCTGGTCATTCGCGACGCCCGCGTCATCGATGGCACCGGCGGCCCCGCCCAGCGCGCCGACGTCGGCATCACGGACGGCCGGATCACCGCCGTCCGCGCCGAGGGGGACGGCGGGC
>DATCWZ010000816.1:0-3807 GCA_036566065.1 Streptomyces sp.
CGCCGGACCGCCGTTGTACGCCCCCGCGCCCGGGCCGCCGTACGGGCCGCCGTCCGAGGGGCCGGGGCCGAACGGGTCCGTACCCGGGCCGGATGAGGGGTGGTCGCCGCCGAACGTGTCCCGCTCCCCCTCCTCCTCGGCGAGCGCCGCCTCCTTCTTCGACTTGGAGCGCGCCCGCAGGAACTCGATCGCGATCGGCACCACGGAGAACAGCACGATCAGGATGAGCATCAGTTCGATGTGCTTGTGTACGAAGTCGATCTTGCCGAGCCCCGCGCCGAGCAGTGTGACGCCGACGCCCCAGAGCACGCCGCCGATGACGTTGTACGTGAGGAACAGACGGTAGTTCATCCGGCTCACACCGGCGACGATCGGCGTGAAGGTCCGTACGACGGGCACGAAACGGGCCAGCACCAGCGACTTCGGCCCGTACTTCTCGAAGAAGTCGTGGGCCTTCTCGATGTTCTCCTGCTTGAAGAGCCGGGAGTCCGGGCGCTTGAAGAGGGACGGGCCGACCTTGCGGCCGAAGAGATACCCGACCTGGTCACCGAGCACCGCCGCCAGCGCCACCAGGATGCAGACGAACCACAGCGGCGTACTGACCTTGCCGGTGGTCACGAGCAGGCCCGTGGTGAACAGGAGCGAGTCGCCGGGCAGGAAGAATCCGATCAGCAGCCCCGACTCGGCGAAGACGACGACGAGGACGCCGATGAGCCCGAACTGGCCGATCAGATAGTCCGGGTCGAGCCAGCTCGGGCCGAGCGCAAGCGTATTCAAGGGTCCGGGCTCCAGGGTTGATCGAAGGCGGCTGAGAGGCCGTACCGCCCCAAGCTATCAACGCCCGGGGACCTCTTCGCGTTCCAGTGGCGTACACGGGGATGCACATGGCACGAACCGGGTTAAAGCTGTCCCCAGGAGGTGCCCCCCATGAGCATTGACGACTACGGCGGCGGCCAGGCGGACCAGTCCGATGTACTGGTTGTCACCACCAATGACGTGCCCGGACACCAGGTGACTCGGGTGATCGGCGAGGTCTTCGGCCTGACCGTACGATCCCGTCACCTCGGCAGCCAGATCGGCGCCGGGCTGAAGTCGATGATCGGCGGCGAGCTGAAGGGGCTGACCAAGACCCTGGTCGAGACCCGCAACCAGGCGATGGAGCGGCTCGTCGAGCAGGCCAGGGCGCGCGGCGCCAACGCCGTACTGATGATGCGCTTCGATGTGAGCGAGGCGGCCGACGTAGGCACGGAGGTCTGCGCGTACGGAACCGCGGCCGTGATCAGCAGGGCATAGGCGGCATCACCCGCCCCGGGCCGGTGTTCTGACGCAGCGTGAGGGGATACGGAACACGGGATTTCGCTGCATTTGCGCCGTTATGGTGACTCCGTGGCTCCCGATTCCCCCACCCCCGCGCCCACCGCGCGCACCCCGGCCCGCCAACTACTGCCGGTCGTGGTGCCCGCCGTGCTGGTGGGTGTCGTCTCCGCGCTCGTCCTGCTTGGCGTCAGCCTGCTGGCGGAGCGGCTCCAGGACGTCCTCTGGAAGACCCTGCCCGACGCGCTCGGCATCGGCGGGTTCTCCTCGCTCTGGATGATCGTCATGCTCACCGCCACAGGACTCGTCACCGGTCTGGCCCTGCGCGCGGTGCCTGGCCACGGCGGCCCCGACCCGGCCACCACGGGGCTCGTCGACACGCCAATGGCCCCCGGAATCCTCCCCGGTCTGCTCGTGGTGACGGTGCTCGCGCTGGCCGGCGGGGTGAGCCTGGGCCCGGAGAACCCGACCACGGCCACCAATATCGCACTCGCGTTCTGGCTGGGTCGCCGTGTGATCCCCGCGGCGCCCGGCGAGCTGTGGGTCTCGCTCGCCGCCGCCGGGACCATCGGCGCCCTGTTCGGCACCCCGGTGGCCGCCGCCCTGGTCCTGTCCGAAACCCTCGCCTCGCGCGGCGTACCCGGGGCTCTGTGGGACCGGCTGTTCGCCCCGCTCGCGGCGGGCGGTGCGGGCTCGCTCACCATGACGCTGGCGGCCCACCCGAGCTTCGACCTCTCCCTGCCCGACTTCGACCACCCCGGGTGGGCCGATCTGCTCTCCGCCCTGGTGATCGCGTTCGCGGGCGCCCTGCTCGGCATGGCGGCCGTGTACGCCTTCCCGCTGGCGCACCGGGCGTTCCGGGCGCTGCGGCAGCCGGTCCTGGCGCTGACCGTAGGCGGGCTGCTGCTCGGCCTGCTGGGCGCGCTGGGCGGGCATCTGACCCTCTTCAAGGGGCTCGACGAGGTGAAGGTGCTGGCCGCGGACCCGGACGGCTGGTCGGCGGGCGAGTTCGCGGTGATGGCGGTGGTCAAGACGGTGGCCCTGGTGATCGCGGCGACCTGCGGATTCCGGGGCGGCCGGATCTTCCCCACCGTGTTCTCGGGCGTCGCGCTCGGGCTCTGCGCCCATGCCCTGGTTCCCTCGGTGCCGCCCGCGCTCGCCGTGTCCTGCGCGGTCCTGGGGATGCTGCTCGCCATCACCCGGCAGGGCTGGCTGAGCCTCTTCACCGCGGCGGTGCTGGTCACCGACGCGGCCGTACTGCCGCTGCTGTGCATCGCCACACTTCCGGCCTGGCTGCTGGTGACCGGGCGGCCGCAGATGCAGTTGCGGGAGGACGGCACGGCTCTGCGGTGACCGGGGCTGAGGTGATCGGCGCCGCAGTGACCCGGCGCGCCGGTCACGCCGAATCTACATATCGTCACCTTTATGGCACTCCACAAGGGTCAGCATCCCGGCACATCCCCCACCGACGCCAGGCGGCGGCTCGCCCTCAACCCGTTCTTCGGTGAGGCCGATCCAACGGCGGGGATGGAGTCGGCGCCACCCCACCACCGGCTGCCCGACGGTCCGATTCCGCCCGCGACCGCGTACGGACTGGTCCATGACGAACTGATGCTCGACGGCAACTCCCGGCTCAATCTCGCCACCTTCGTCACCACCTGGATGGAGCCCCAGGCCGGTGCGCTAATGGGCGAGTGCCGCGACAAGAACATGATCGACAAAGATGAGTACCCACGCACAGCCGAGCTGGAGCGGCGCTGTGTGGCGATGCTCGCCGACCTGTGGAACGCCCCCGATCCGTCGGCCGCCGTGGGATGTTCGACGACCGGTTCCAGCGAGGCGTGCATGCTGGCCGGGCTCGCGCTCAAGCGGCGCTGGGCGATGCGCAACGCCGACCGGTATCCGGCGACCGCCCGGCCCAATCTCGTGATGGGCGTCAATGTGCAGGTCTGCTGGGAGAAGTTCTGTACGTTCTGGGAGGTCGAGCCGCGCCTGGTCCCGATGGAGGGCGACCGTTTCCACCTCGACCCGCAGGCCGCCGCCGAGCTCTGCGACGAGAACACCATCGGCGTGGTCGCCGTACTCGGCTCGACATTCGATGGTTCGTACGAGCCCGTCGCGGACCTCTGCACCGCCCTGAACACCCTGCAGGAGCGTACGGGGCTCGATGTCCCCGTCCATGTCGACGGGGCGTCCGGCGCGATGGTGGCGCCGTTCCTCGACCAGGACCTGGTGTGGGACTTCCGGGTCCCCCGGGTCTCCTCGATCAACACCTCGGGGCACAAATACGGCCTGGTCTATCCGGGCGTGGGCTGGGCGCTGTGGCGCTCAGCGGCCGAACTGCCCGAAGAGCTGGTCTTCCGGGTCAACTATCTGGGCGGCAACATGCCGACCTTCGCGCTGAACTTCTCCCGGCCCGGCGCGCAGGTGGTGGCGCAGTACTACACGTTCCTGCGGCTGGGCCGGGAGGGCTACCGGGCCGTCCAGCAGGCG
>DATCWZ010000817.1:0-16229 GCA_036566065.1 Streptomyces sp.
TGGACCTCCGCGATCCTCGTCCCGAACTCCCTGGCGAAGCGGACCGCCCAGAATTACGGCTTCCCGGCGGGGAACATCGCCATCTGGGACGCGGAGAGCCAGGAGGGCGTCGAGGAGGCCATCGGCACCGTGCGTGCCGCCGCCACCAGCTTCCTCCGGGCCCGCGAGCAGGGCGTGCGCGGCACGAAGAACCTGTTCGCGGTCGGCCAGGACATATCGGTCGACGACGTGCGGGCGACTCTCGAACCGATTCCGGCCGACAGGTACCGGCTCCTGAAGGTCGACCAGGAAATAGAGATCCGGCCCTTCGTCGACTCGCATCCGGGTGTGACGTACCAGCGCGGCGCGTGCTACTACCAGCTCGGCGCCCGGGCCCGGGTCCAGCCGAACAAGGAAGTCATCGTGGTCGAGAAGGACACCGACCGCGCGTACACGGGCGACGCCGCCCGCAGCCTTCTGTTCGGTACGGGCATCCAGGGGACCGTCTCCGTCAAGGCGGGGAACAACCCCAAGCTGGAGGTGTACGTGCAGAGCCGTTCGGTGAACAGGAAGCTCAAGCCGAAGACACGTCTCCTCATCATGCTGTGAGAAGCGGAGTGAGTGTGCGGGTGGGACTTCCGCACCTTTGCGGTGGTTCGTTTGCCCGGCCCCCTTATCCCGTGCGGACTGTTGCGCGAGTATGGACGTGAGGGGCGGACCACGGGGGAGGGCCGGACGATGAGCGGTGGATGGTGGAAGCCGAGGCGGCGTCCCAGCCGTGTGGAGGCGGACGGCACCGCAGACGGCGCGCCGGCAGACGGCGTGCTGGGCGAGGGCATCTCGTACAGTGTCCGTCGGCGTGACGGCGCCGACGGGGTCCCGGTCATCGCCATCAACGTGAAGATGACGCCGGAGGCCAAGGCGCGCCTGACGTTTGACGGAGTCCGCGAGGACAAGGGAGAGGGGCATCCCGACACTCTCACCGCGGGGTACGAACTGGCGGAGGTCCTGTGGGGGCAGGGGTCTGTCGCAGATGCCGTGGAGCTGCTCCGCTATGTCGTGGCCGGGCGCCGGGCGGTGATCGGCCACGGACACCCCGGCACTCTTGCGGCCACCTCGTTCCTGGCGCGGGCACTGGAGAAGCAGGGCGAGCTGGCCGAGGCGGAGCACCTGGCACGGATGGTCGCCACCGAACGCCTCCGCACGTCCGGTGGCGACGATCCGGAGGCTCTCGAGAGTCTCGGCCTGATCGTGCGTATCGTGCTCCGGCAGAACCGGCCGGCAGCGGCGGAGCAATTGGCCCGTGAGGTGCTGGTGGCCCGTGAGCGGGTCCTTGGCCGGGAGCACGAGTCCACTCTGCGGAGCCGCAACGACCTGGCGGGAGCCCTGCGGGCGCTGGGCCGGATGGAAGAGGCCGAGCGCATGTACCGGCAGGTGGCGGAGGACGCCGAACGGCTGCTCGGTCCGGCCGGCTCTGTCGCTGTATCCGCGCGAGGCAACCAGGCCGCCGTCCTCGCCCGGCTGGGCCGGTGGGCCGAGGCTGAGCGGCAGTACCGATCAGTGGTGGGCACCCGCACCCGACAGCAGGGCGCGGGCCACGAGGACACTCTGTCGGCGCAGCAGAACCTGGCCTCGGTCCTGCACGGCGCGGGCAAGGCCGACGAGGCCGAGGCGTTGATGCGCACGGTCACGGAGGGGCTCTCCAAGCTCTTCGGTGCCGATCACCCCAAAACGCTGAGCAGTTTCACCAACCTCGCCGCAATGCTGCACAACCGGGGGAAGCGGGCGGAGGCGGAAGCCCTGTGCCGCACGGTGGTCGCCGGATACGAGCGCCGGTTCGGGCCCGGTGACCCGCGTACCGCAAAAGCCCGCGCGAATCTGCGGCTGGTCGTGGAAGCCGGCGGCTGAACGTGGTCAGACGCCCACGTGGATGTGCGAGGCCCACAGAGAAGGGAACCATGCGTACCGTGTGTGCAGGTCGGCCACCGTCGCGTGGAGGGCGAGCGCCACGCGGTCGTTCTCCACGAGCGCCGCGTAGAAGGCCGTGGCCGTCTCCAGCGCCAGTTCGTCCCCGACCGGCCACAGCGTGCCCACCACATGAGGGAAGCCTGCCAACTGAAAGGCGCCGGTGATGTGGACGGCCTCGTCCGCCAGCTCCTGCCGGGTGGAGGACGTCGCGCAGGCGGACAGGTAGGCCATGTGCGCGCCGTCGAGCCGCAGGCCGGCCACGTCGGTGACGGTGAGAGGACGGGTCGCATGGTCGTGGGTCAGGATGCGGCACGCCGACGGGTCCTGCGTATCGGCCACGACGTGGCAGGCGAAATGCGCGGACCGGGCGTGCCGCAGCGCCTTCAGTACGCTGTCCCGGGTCACCCTCTCATCGGCGAGTGCGACAGGTGCGCGGGAGTGGCCCAGGTGCCGGCCCACCACACGGGCCTCGGCATCCGCGTTCGGCAGGTCCCCGGCCCCCGGAGTGTGCGCCATGCTGACGATCAACTGCTGCGAGCCGCCACCGGACGCGCCCGTACGCCGGGTCCGCGCATGGTGCAGCGCACCCAGGGTGGACGTGTACGAGGACGCCACAAGCGCTACGGCGCACCGCCGCTCGTCCGCGGCGGCGCGGGGTCCGTGGTAGCCGGCCGCGTGCAGCGGCAGAAAGGCCAACGATCCCTGGGGACACCACCACACACGAGGGGGAACCCCGTCGGGACCTGACGGCAGGGGCAGCGCGAGCCGTTCGAGCACCGGTCCTGTGATCGTGTCCCACAGCCACTCCAGTGTCTTCGACACGGTCTCCTGACGGGCCAGGCGCCGGTCCATGTCCTGCGAGCCGGTGGAGGTCTCGTTGACGGCGGACAGGAAATCGGCGACCTTGCGCCGGACCTCCTCGGACGTGGTCCTCAGCGGTACTACGTCGAGAGCGCCGCCTGCCACGATCAACGCGTCACAGCGGATACTGATGTTGATCACCACGACCGGCCCTGCCCCGGCCTGCCGGATGATCTCCTGCGCGGATGGCGGGCGCAGGAAGTCCGCAGTGCCGGGCAGCGCCCGGATCCGCGCCAGGACGTCATCCCACTCGGCCTCGCGGGTGCGCATCCGATCCACCTGTCGTCGCTCTGCTGCCGCGGAGTACGAGTCGACGCCGGAGGAAGCCGGATCCTCCGCGTCCCGCAGCAGCAGGAATCGTTCGGCCAGTTCGGGTGCGAGTTCCTGCAGTCGCGCCACGTCGGTCTCCCGGGACCGCAGAAGACGGCCGAGCAGTACGCCGCGCCCGTGCTCCAGGACCTCCAGAGCCTGTTCGGGTCGGCCCGCCTGCAGCGCGTAGGCGGCTGCTTCGGCGGCCACGCCGGGCTGTTGGGCCAGTACGTACTGCTGGTCCGCGCGGTTCAAGTCGCGCGCGGCAAGCCGCGGCAGAAGACGGACCGCCTCCGTCAGCCAATGACGCGCCGCCTCCCAGTCGTGCCGCGTGCCGCACACCTGCCCGAGCACGACCCGGGCGCGCAGGCGTGCCCCGACCGGTGCGGTCCGTACCTCGACCGAAGCTCGTGCTACCTGGTGGGCCTCCTCCAGCAGACGTGCGTCGTCCACGGACAGGGACAGTCTGTACAACGCCTCGGCGAGTGCGGTACGTGCCTTGATCTGCGCGGGGTGATCGGCCGGGTAGGCGTCGACGAGCGGGCGCAGCAACCCGACACACTCCGTCAGATCGTTGACCTGGCCCAGCGCCCCGGCGCGGGACCGCAGGGCCTCCGCCAGCTCGAGGCGGGTGATCCGGCCGGCCGTGGACTCGCCCGGTTGCAGGGCCAGCACCTGACGCAACAGGCCCACCGCCTCGTCCACGTCGGCGGTTCCGATGCCGACGGTGTCATGACGCAGTCGCAGCAGGACAGCGAGAAACCCCAACAGCTTGGGCCGCTGGGCGTCGCCGGCCGGACAGGCGGCGAGTGCCTCACGTTGGGTCTTGATGGCCTCGTGCAGATGCGGTTGGTGGCCCGTGTGGTCGTAGCGGGCGCACTCGGCGTTGCTGAGGATGTACAGCGTCGCGGCGCGGTTCGGCGCGTGCGGTGGCAGGGCGTCCAGAGCTCTGTGGAGGTGACCGACGCACCGGTCGAGGTCGCGGAGATCGCTCCGGACATGGAAACGCTGCAGGAGGGCCTGGCCGAGGGACGCGTGCAGAGCGGCGAAGTTGGGACTGCCCGGCGGGGCGTTCCCCACGGCATCCTGCTGGAGTTCGATGGCCTGGTCCAAGTCGGCCGCGGAACCGGTTCGTTCGTGGCGGTGGACTAGCTGGGCGGCGAGTACGCAGGCGGTGGCCCTGGCGTTCTCCGCGGAGTCGTCGTGCGAGCGGAAGGCATCGAGAGCCGTACGGAGACGGGCGATGGCCGACTCGAGGTCGGCCGGATCATCCGTCAGCGCGTACCGGTCCGCGTGAGCCTTGCCCAGCTCGCCCAGTGCCACCGCGCGGTTCGGGTCCTCGTGCGGGACCGTCCGCGCGGCCTCCTGGAGCGCTCTCACAGCCCAGCTCGCCCACCGCACCGCGCCGGAGCACTCGGCGCGCTGCAACGAGAGAGAGGCTGCTCGCATGGTGATCAGGAGGCGGGAGTCGCCGAGTGAGGGGTCCGTTTCGAGGACATGTCGCAGGAGCGCGACAGCCTCGTCGAGTTCTCCGAGGTGACCGTCGAGCAGGAACCGGTCCGCCAGGCACTCGGCGAGGTTGGCGGCCAGCTGCCACGGCTCGGCACCGCCGTTGCCCAGCACCTCGTCACGGGCCCTGCGCAGGCCCTCCACCGCCTCGTCCAGTGCGGCACGCTCTCCTGTCAGCGCGTACCAACGGCCCAGGAACGACGCCAGATTGACCTGGCGGCCGGCCCTCTCCGGGGTTCCTGGCGGCGTTTTCGCCAGGGCCAGCCGCTGTACCGCCGTGGCTTCCAGCAGATGAGCCCGATCGTCACCGAACTCGTGCAGTTCCCCCAGGACTTCAGCGAGCCGGCCGAGCTGGGCAGCCCGCTCGCCGGGTAGCGAGGGCGGCAGCGCGACGCAGCGGCGCAGTAGTCCGGCCGCTTCCTCCAGCGGGCGACGCTCGCCGGTGCGGTGGTGCAGTTGCTGCAGGGCATGGCCCAGGCCGTACAGGTACGCGTCCCGATACGGCTGTTCTTCGGGGGCCACGTCAAGTGCACGCCGGTAGCAGTCGATGGCTCGCAGCAGCGTGGGCAGGTCCCCGGTGTGTTCGTACAGCTGCGCTTCGGTGTGGGCAAGGTTCCTCAGATATACGTCCCGCGCCGGCGTCCGGTCGGACATGGCGTCGACGACCTGACGATTGAGGTCGCGTGCCCGCCGCAGCGCGCCCACGTCCCCCGTGCGGTGATAGAGGTCCAACTCCCGTAAGCCCTCCCGGTGGAGTTTGTCGAGGGACCGTGCGGCCGGACGCCAGGAGCGAGGAACGTCACCCATTCCCGGATCGTACGTCGGGCAGGGAAGGAGGTGCGGGTGGATGCGCGTACCGCGACGGTGGCGGTGGGCCCTGACGCCAGTGCCGGCACAACGCCTCCGCCAGTGCCCGCTCCTCCTGGAGACTGTCGGGCAGTGGCAGGTGCAGGGCCTCCAGCAGGTCGAAGCGGTGCAGCTCGAAGACCGAGCGGACCGCGTCGCCGTAGGCGAGTGACGCCTGCACGGCTCCGCGATAGGTGAGCGCGGCCACCGCGGCGGGAACCAGGACGAGCAGCAGCCACCACCCCGAGCGCAGCAGCAACGCGGTGCTGACCAGAGCGGTCACCGCGTTGCTGACACACAGCCGTGCCGCTCCGTCGAGCGAGTCGCGGCAGTCGTCGACCACAGCACGCGAGCGGTCTCCGAGTACCAGGTACAGCCGCGGCCAAGCGACCGTCGCGTCCCAGCCGTGGTCCCGTCCGGCTGTGTCCCTCAGCGCTGCCAGGACATTGCCCAGGGCCGTCGGCCGGACGAGGTGGTCAGGAAGTGGATAGCGCCGCCGCAGCGTGGCCGCCGCGGCACCCGCCTGCTGCACCACGGCCGGTGGCGGATCCTGCCCCAGCCCGGCCGGCTCGGCGAGTGCCGCCAGCCGGGCCTTTCGCCGACGCTGCAATGCCCGGCCCGCACCGGCACCGAGCGCGTCCGGCCAACCACCCTCGAGTACGCGTATGACGGCCAGCTGAAAGGGCTGGAAGACGATGGCGACCACGGTCGTGCCGACGACGATCCACGCCGCCTGCCCGGTGCTCACCTCGGTGGCGGTGCGCCAGGCACGACGCAGGGACACATCGGCGCCAGGCGCCCCCGCCCAGATCAGGACCAGGATGAACACCGTTCCCACATAGGCCGGCAGATACGCCACCGCGAAGAACCTGACCGAGCCGTCGAGCGGCTTGGGGACCACGGTGCCGAGGCTCACGCCGGGTCCGCCCTCAGCACCATCGGCCCGTGGCCGTCCGTCCGGCACAGCGGACGGTAGCGGTCGTCGTAGAAGGCGGTGTAGGCGCGACTTCCGCACGTCACACAGCGGAAGGCGATGACACTGAACCGCGTCGACTCACCCGGAAGCGCGGCGCGTACCTCGTCGCCGGGGCCACGGTCTCTCTGCATCCCCAGGACGGCTCGTACGTACGCGCTCGATGTGGCACCGACGTCGTCGCCGCCGACGATGAGCCGGACTCTGTCCAGCCGGCCCTCTGCGGTCAGTAATCGCCTCAGGGCCTCGGCGGCGTCGTTGAGGGAGGTCCCGGCTGGCAGCGAGAGGCAGGGGGCGCCCTCGCCCACAGCCCCCGGATCCATCAACACTTCATAACTCATGCGCTGTTGTGTCCTCCGCACCTGCCCGGCGCTCAGACTCTACTCGCGATGCGGCAGTCGTGTGGGTTCTGCCCCGAAAGGGGTGCCGTCTTTCCGGGACCTTGCAGCGGCCGGTCCGACTGTTCCAGAGTTCGGCGTGTCCTGGGGCTGTACGGCGCAATGATCAGTTGAGCGGCATTCGTCCGTCTGTGATCTTCTCTACTTGGTAGTAGGTGGCAACGCAGGATGCAGGCCATGGTCGCTTCCCCTTATTGCCGAATGGTTCCGACATCTTGCTGACAACGAGCGGCGTGTAGGCCAGTACCTGCGCCCCTGCCGCGGCCTGTTTCCTGAGCAGGTGGTCCTGGCTGTCCCAGGCTTCGGCCCGCACCCGCATGTCTGTTTCCAGGGTGCGCAGGGAGGTGGCGAGTACAGCTGTGAGGACTACGCACACGAGGGCGGCGCCCATGGCTACCGGCTTCATATGACGGCGGTATCGCCGGGCAATCAGGTTGCCGAGCAGGCCGCCGGCGCCTGTGAGCAGGAGTAGGAGCAGGAACAAGTAGTCGTTCCACAGCCTGTTTACGGCCGAGAAGGAGGCGCCGAACGCCGGACGGGTGATCACTGTGCATACGTATCCGGAGACCAGGAAAGTCGCCGCTCCAGAGACGAGGAGCAGGTGTGTCCTGCGGTCAGGCCGGGGAATGTGACCGTCCGCGCCGCGGGCGAGGATGCCGATCAGCACTCCCACGGCGATCACACAGAGGTACTGCCAGTTCGTCGCGAGGGTATAGAGGATGTGCATGTACCCGCGCAGCGACGCGAGAAGCGATTCGGGCTCGAACATGGAGTCCGCGTGGTGGCGTGTGCGGCGGTTGCGTGAGCCGGGGGAGGTAAGGAGTACCGCGGTGCCGATGAGGATGCCCGCTGCGGCAGCGGCGCACCAGGTCCGTACGAAAGCGCGCCGTCCTGCAGAAACGAGCCGGCGGCTCAGCAGCAGCGCCAGGGCGAGGAGGCTCAGGGCAACGACGGAGGTCTCCTCCGACAGTGTCCCCATGATGGCTCCGAGGACGAACGCGGACGCGGTGGCGGCCGCCTTGCCTCGTCGTGAGGTCGCCAGCAGGGCCGGGATCGTGGCGGCAGCCGCGAACACAGGTGGGAAGGTGTGCGAAACCGACGAGGCCGGCCAGAAGAAGGTCTTGTACGTGTTGACGGAGCCGAAGCAGAAGACGGCCAGAAGTGTGGCTGCTGAGAACAGCGGAATGCCGCGTGGTACCTGCCACCCGACGCACTGGAGCAGCGTCCACGCCCACGCCCACAGCAGAGCCAGCATCACGACCGAACTGATCCCGGCGTACCACTGCTGGCCTGCGACGCCGAACGTGGCGTACGAGGCGACGAGCACGCCGTTGGCGATCCGTCCGTTGTCCGTTGAGTAGAAGTGGTCCACCAGGGCGATGAAGCCGTCGTCGCGCACGATTGGCAGGAAGCACCACTCGTCGCCACTCGGGCGTACCCACCTTGCGAACCATGAGGCTGCGCCGAAGAGCGCCAGCGGAAGGAGGGTCAGCGGGAGGACGGCCAGCGGTGCCATACCCGTCGAGGCGCCGCCCGGCCGGGCAGTGATCGGGTCCGCCTCGCTCCAGGGCCCGTCAGCGTTGGTACCGGCGTTCTCAGCGGGTCGCGCTGGGGCCGTTCTCCTTCGTCTCGGCAGGATTGCTCTGCTTCGTGTCTGCGAAGTTAGCCGGCCCCTGGTCGGAGTTGATGGCCCAGCGGGCGAGGAGGAAGGAGACCGGGGCGACGAGGACTTCGGCGATGAGTGCGGCAACATTCTTGTCCATTCCGAGTTGGCTGACGGCCACATAGAGAAGCGCGCCGGAAGCGACGAGGTTGAAGCTGCTGGACAGCGGATACCGGAGGAACGCACGCCAGGTCGGGCGGTTCCGGCAGGTGATGTAGGAGTTGTTCAGGGCGGCGTAGAAGCTCACTGCGGCCGACGTGCTCACCGATAATCCCCATGGTGATCAGTTGGATTCCACCCACTTCCACTACGACCATGAGGAGCGCGCCGCGCTCTCACCTTCTCGGTCTCTTCGGGTAATCACCTGGTCGTACCCCCGCTGATGGAGCTCGAGCATCTGCGGAATGAGCTCCGGGGGTGCTTCAGGTCCGCGTCCATGCGGACTCCTTGCCGAAGTTCCTGCTGAGCGCTGTGTATCTGACGCGAGAACAACATCGACCGACGAGTGGAACCTCTCGATAACGGCCGCCTCGTCAAAGCAAGGAACGACCAACGAGAGCTGAGGAGTCACCAAACCAAGTCTCCTGACTGAACGCGCCAGAGCACGGTGCCGTCTACCTACAAACGTGGGAGATTTACCTATACCTGGCGCAGGAACGAATCCTGTGAGACTTTCACCCGGATCCACCGGTTGCGGACGAAAGCACGCTTCGAACGATCTGCGGGTGCCCCATTTGGTCCCACTGGGCGACCTTGCTGACACATGGCCTCGCTACGGCGGCCGACCGCGAAGGGTTCGACATGTCGCACGCCGGCCACGCGGCCCCGGCCCCGGGGCCGACGCTGACGCCCGGGGACTGGGTGACGGTGACGTCGGTACCGTTGCTCAACTTCGGCGGGACATGATTGCCGCCGTGGTGCAGGCGAGTGTCCCGGTCAGCGGGCGGGTAAGACGAGCCAGCGGCCTGCGTATGTGGGCCACCGCGAGCGGAAGGCCATCAACCGAAACTACTTCAGCACCCGGCCGGCCACCAGACCTTACCCGCGCCGCAGAGGTCGTGACCGACGGGATCGGTACCGGTGAGCGACCCACAGGGCAAGGTGCCCGAGGGGTGCTCAACCGTGCTTCGCAGCGGCCTCGCCTCCACGCTGCCACATTTCATAGTTCCCACATTCTGCCGTGATCTCGGCTGCCGCCTGAGCGGCGGCGAAGAAGTCGTCGACCACCCGCGAGATACGTGATTCCGCCATCGCGAGGCCCACCTGGCCGGGCGCCATGTCCGTGACCGGCACATAGGTGATGTCCGGACGTGAGTAGAACACGGTCGCCGAACGGGCCAGGAACGAGATGCCCCGGCCCGCCGCGACATGCTCGAGCGTCTCGTCCACCCCGCGCGCCAGGTACCCGGCGTTGGGGTGCCGGTGCCTGGTGGGCTGGGTGCTCGGGTCGGCATGCCGGACCAGCGGCTCACCGGCCAGGTCGGCCTCGGAAACGTTTTCCTTGCCGGCCAATCGGTGGCCGACGGGCAGCGCCGCCACCTGCGGCTCGACGTAGAGCGGGGCGACGCGCAGGCCGGCCTCGTCCATGGGCAGCCGCACATAGCCGACGTCGATGCGGCCGTCGAGCAGCATCGGGGCCTGGTCATCCCACTCGATCCGTCGCACGTCCACCGGGACGTCCGGGTGTTGGGTGGCGAACAGTTGTACCGCCGGGGAGACCGGGATGCCTGCCCGGAAGCCGACCATGAGCCGCCGGCTGCCCCGCGCCGCCGCGGTCACCCGGTGGCGGGCCGCGTGCGCGGAGGCCAGCAGGGGGCCGGCGTCGGTCAGCAGCTGCTTGCCGGCGTCAGTCAGCATCACGCCGTGGCTGTCCCTTGTCAGCAGCGGGGTACCGAGATCCTTTTCCAGCGCGCGGATCTGCCGGCTGAGCACCGGCTGCGCGATATGCAACTCGTCGGCGGCGCGGCCGAAGTGGAGCTTGTCGGCGACGGCGACGAAGTAGCGCACCTTGCGCAGGTCCAGATCCATCGAGCCCTCCCTGTCCGGCGATGCCTTCAGGGTATCGCAACTACTGAAAGAGGTCTTGGACAGTCGGTCGGGCCAATGACAACCTGAATACGTAGCCATCGGGACCAAGGGAATTCGGCATAAGGAATTCGATATCGGAACCCTATGTCAGAGCTCAGCCCGGAATGAGTACATCCGTAATTGAGCGCTGTCCTTCGCGTCATTTGATGGCTTCGAGGACATGACCATTAATAACGACAGGATAGGCATGGCGTCCTGTCCAGTTCCGGAAAGCGGGCACACCAATGAGTAGCATCAGCATTATCGGCCTGGGGAACATGGCCAGGGCACTGGCCGGCCGGGCGCTCGCCGGCGGCAATGCCGTCGAGGTCATCGGCCGTGACCCGGACAAGGCCAAGGCATTGGCCGCTGCGCTCGGCGGCGCCACCGTCGGGACGGTCGGCGTCGCCCCGGCCGGGGACATCGTTGTCCTCGCCGTGCCGTACGCCGGCGCGGCGGCGGTGGTGAGCGAGTACGGGGACGCGCTGCGCGGCAAGGTCATCATCGACATCACCAACCCCGTCTCCCCTGACTCCCAGGGCCTTGTCACCCCCGAAGGCAGTTCCGGCGCGCAGGAGATCGCCAAGGCCGCCCCCGCCGGCACGCATGTCGTGAAGGCGTTCAACACTGTCTTCGGTCACATGCTGGCGCAGGGCAACTCGCTGGATGTGCTCATCGCCGGCGACGCCGCAGAGGCCAAAGCGACCGTGTCGGCATTCATCAAGAGCCTTGGGCTGCGGCCGATGGACACCGGCCCCCTGGGAATGGCGCGCTGGCTGGAGGGAACGGGCCTGGTGATGATCGCCCTGGGCCGCTATGGCGCGGGGGGCTTCAACTTCACCCTCGACGTCAACATTTCTGCCTGAGTGCGCCCGCACCACCACTTCTCGCGCCCACAGCAAAGGACCCCTAGCATGCGTGTTTTCGTCACTGGCGGGACCGGTCATTCCGGTTCGAACATCATCCCAGAGCTCGTCGCCGCCGGGCACGAGGTCACCGGCCTGGCCCGATCGGACACGGCCGCGGCGGCGCTGTCCGCGCTCGGCGCCAAGGTGCGTCGCGGCGACCTCGAGGACCTCGACGGGCTCAAGGAAGCGGCTGCGGATTCCGACGGCGTCGTCCATGTTGCGCACCGGCAGGACCTGCTGCCGTCCGGCGGGATGGCCGCCGTGGCCGCCGCGGAACTCCCGATCATGCTCGCGTACGGCGAGGCACTCGCCGGAACCGGAAAGCCGCTCGTCGCGGCGGGGAGCATAGGGTCGCCCAGGAATCTGGGCCGGCCGGTCACCGAGGAGGACCCGGCCCTTGCCGTCGGTGATGAACACAGGGGCACTCTCCGGGTTCGCAATGTCGTGGAGGCCGCCGTGATCGGCCTCGCCGAGCGGGGAGTGCGGTCTTCGGTCGTGCGGATCGCCAACATCATGCACAGCACGACCGATGCCCGCTTCCTCCCCGTGCTGATCGCGCTCGCGAAGGAGAAGGGATTCGCCGGCTACCCCGGAGACGGCGCGAACCTGTGGAACGCCGTGCACGTCCGGGATGCCGCCTCGTTGTTCCGCTTGGCGCTGGAGAAGGGCCCGGCCGGCAGATACTGGCACGCGGTTGCGGATGGGGGCGTCCCGTTCCGCGAGATCGCCGAGGCCATTGGCAGCCGCCTGGGCCTGCCCGCGGTGAGCATTCCCGCCGACGAACTGATGGTGCCGGGATACTTCGGGTTCCTCGCGAACATCGTCACGCAGTCCTACCCGGCGTCCAATCTCATCACCCGTCAGACCCTTGGCTGGGAACCTGCTCAACCCAGCCTGCTCGCCGATCTGGACAACGGCCATTACTTCCCCGCCGACACCTCGGCCGACGACAACAATGGGGCGACGCTGCGAAGTGCGTGACGGTTGCGCGGGGAGCATTTGGCGACGACATGGTGCTCGCCCGAGAGCGGAGAGTGCGGTGAACGGTTCTTCTGGAGGGACCGAATATGACGACTGTGGGATTCATCGGAAGCGGCAACATCGGCAGGACCATCGCGCGGCTCGCCATCGAGGCCGGGCACCAGGTCGTGCTCAGCAACTCGCGCGGTCCCGAAACGCTTGCGGACACGGCCGCGGAACTGGGTCCGCGGGCGTCCGCGGCGACGAGCGAGGAGGCCGCGGCGGCTGGTGACATCGTCGTGGTTACGGTGCCGGTCAAGGCGTTCCCCAGCTTGTCCGCCGTGACACTGGCCGGGAAGACGGTCATCGACACATGCAACTACGGCCCCGAGCGTGACGGGCACATTCCCGAACTCGACAGCAAGTCGCTTACATCGAGCGCGCTGCTGCTGCGTTACGTCCCGGACGCAATGCTTGTGAAAGCGTTCAACAACGTCTTCTACAAACACCTGCTGTCCCTCGCCCGTCCCGCGGGGACGGCCGACCGTTCCTACCTGCCGATCGCCGGGGACTCCGCGCCGGCGAAGGCGGCGGTGACCGAATTCATCGAATCCATCGGGTACGGCGTGGTGGACGCGGGACCGCTGGCCGATGGCTGGCGGCAGGCGACGGACACGCCGGTGTGGGGGACCCCGTACGGGCCGGCCTCGAACGAGAAGGGCCGACCGGCCGGTGAGGACGCCATCCGCGCCGCACTGGCCACCGCAACGCGGTAACCGCACATTCGCGTGGGCCTCGGTGCGGAAGCCGAGCACCGCCCCCTTCCGAGCCAGGGCTCCACCTGGTCAGAAAGGGGGCGGCGGCGTTTGCCGATCAGATGTCCCGGAAGATCTCGATCTGCGCGCCTACCGAGTTCAGGCGCTGTGCGAGGTCTTCGTAGCCGCGGTTGATCACGTAGACGTTGCGCAGGACGGAGGTGCCCTCGGCGGCCATCATCGCGAGCAGGACCACCACGGCCGGGCGCAGTGCCGGGGGGCACATCATTTCGGCGGCCCGCCAGCGGGTGGGACCCTCCACCAGGACGCGGTGCGGGTCCAGGAGCTGGAGCCTGCCGCCCAGGCGGTTCAGGTCGGTCAGATAGATCGCGCGGTTGTCGTACACCCAGTCGTGGATCAGCGTCTTGCCGTGGGCCGAGGCGGCGATGGCCGCGAAGAACGGCACGTTGTCGATGTTCAGGCCCGGGAACGGCATCGGGTGGATCTTGTCGATCGGCGCCTCCAGCTTGGAGGGCCTGACCGTGAGGTCGACCAGGCGGGTGCGGCCGTTGTCGGCGGGGTACTCAGGGGTGCGGTCGCAGTCGACGCCCATCTCCTCCAGTACCGCGAGCTCGATCTCCAGGAACTCGATCGGGACCCGGCGGATCGTGAGCTCGGACTCCGTCACGACGGCGGCGGCCAGCAGGCTCATCGCCTCGACCGGGTCCTCCGAGGGGGAGTAGTCGACGTCCACGTCGATCTGCGGCACGCCGTGCACGGTGAGCGTCGTCGTACCGACGCCCTCGATCTGTACGCCGAGCGCCTCCAGGAAAAAGCACAGGTCCTGGACCATGTAATTGGAGGAGGCGTTACGGATGACGGTCGTGCCGCCGTGCCGGGCCGCGGCCAGCAGCGCGTTCTCGGTCACCGTGTCGCCGCGCTCGGTCAGCACGATGGGGCGGCCCGGCTTGGCCGAGTGGTCCACCTGGGCGTGGTAGAGCCCGTCCGTCGCGGCGATCTCCAGGCCGAAGCGGCGCAGCGCGATCATGTGCGGCTCGATGGTGCGCGTACCGAGGTCGCAGCCGCCCGCGTACGGCAGGGTGAACTTGTCCGCCCGGTGCAGCAGCGGGCCCAGGAACATGATGATCGACCGGGTCCTGCGGGCGGCGTCGGCGTCGATGGCGCCCAGGTCGAGCTCCGCGGGCGGGACGATCTCCAGATCCATCCCGTCGTTGATCCAGCGGGTACGCACCCCGACGGAGTTCAGGACCTCCAGCAGCCGGAAGACCTCCTCGATGCGGGCCACCCGGCGCAGTACCGTGCGCCCCTTGTTGAGCAGCGTGGCGCACAGGAGCGCGACGCACGCGTTCTTGCTCGTCTTGACGTCGATGGAGCCGGAGAGCCGGCGTCCGCCGACCACTCTCAGGTGCATGGGGCCGGCATAGCCGAGCGACACGATCTCGCTGTCGAGCGCTTCACCGATACGGGCAATCATCTCAAGGCTGATGTTTTGGTTGCCCCGCTCGATGCGGTTGACGGCGCTCTGGCTTGTGGCGAGCGCCTCGGCGAGCTGCGTCTGTGTCCAGCCACGGTGCTGGCGGGCGTCACGGATGAGCTTGCCGATACGTACGAGGTAGTCGTCTTCCATACCCAAACGTTATCTCGGATATGAGATGAAGATCGGGTCGGGGGTGTGCTGATCGGGTGACGGTCGGCTGCCCGCGGCAAACACACGCACGCCACCATCATGCACCTGATCTGACGGTCCGGCACATTCGGTGAGGCCAGACGGGTGAACGGGCCGCTGCGGCGGCTCGCCCGGGCGGGCGCGGAACAGCGGGGACACGGGCGCCCGGGAATGACCGGGCGGCGGCTATGTACTAGAGTTATCTCGACATCGAGATATCTGCCGAGGCGTACCGCAGCCGCCGCTCGGTAAGGGTTACCTAACCAAGCCCTTACTTTAGCGGATGGTGGGGGCCGTAGGCGGCACCGAGCGGCGCCGGCCGCAAATGAGGCGCGGCGCGGTAGTACGCGCACATTGAAGAAGGAGACTGTCGTGTCGGCGAACAGCTTCGACGCCCGCAGCACGCTGCGCGTGGGCGACGAGTCGTACGAGATCTTCAGACTGGACAAGGTAGAGGGCTCCGCGCGCCTCCCGTACAGCCTGAAGGTGCTGCTGGAGAACCTGCTCCGCTCCGAGGACGGCGTGAACATCACCGCCGATCACATCCGCGCCCTGGGCGGCTGGGACTCGCAGGCCCAGCCCAGCCAGGAGATCCAGTTCACCCCGGCCCGCGTGATCATGCAGGACTTCACCGGTGTCCCGTGTGTCGTGGACCTCGCTGTCATGCGTGAGGCCGTCAAGGACCTCGGCGGCGAGGCGTCGGCGATCAACCCGCTGGCTCCCGCCGAGCTGGTTATCGACCACTCAGTGATCGCCGACAAGTTCGGCACCAAGCAGGCGTTCGCCCAGAACGTCGAGCTGGAGTACGGCCGCAACCGCGAGCGCTACCAGTTCCTGCGCTGGGGCCAGTCCGCCTTCCGCGAGTTCAAGGTCGTCCCCCCGGGCACCGGCATCGTCCACCAGGTCAACATCGAGCACCTGGCCCGGGTGGTCTTCACCCGCCCGTCCGGCTCAGGCGAGGTCGTCCAGGCGTACCCCGACACCCTCGTCGGCACCGACTCCCACACCACGATGGTCAACGGCCTCGGCGTGCTCGGCTGGGGCGTCGGAGGCATCGAGGCCGAGGCCGCCATGCTCGGCCAGCCGGTCTCCATGCTCATCCCGAAGGTCGTCGGCTTCAAGCTCAGCGGCTCGATCCCGACCGGCGTGACGGCGACGGATGTCGTGCTCACGATCACCCAGATGCTCCGCAAGCACGGGGTCGTCGGCAAGTTCGTGGAGTTCTACGGAGCGGGCGTCGCCCAGGTTCCGCTCGCGAACCGCGCGACGATCGGCAACATGAGCCCGGAATTCGGCTCGACCGCCGCGATCTTCCCGATCGACGACGTCACCTTGGATTACCTCCG
>DATCWZ010000639.1:0-5758 GCA_036566065.1 Streptomyces sp.
ACCCCGGAGGCATACCCCCCGCCGCAGCCCCCCAACCGCCGCGAGCCCGCCCCCGCGCCCCCGCAGGAGACACCGGACTGGGATCCGGACGCCCCCCAGGAGGAGACGCACCCCTTCTTCACGGGCGAGGACGAGCCGGACCGCGAGGCCCGTGACGACGACGCCTACGACGACTACGACGACGACGATTCCCGCGCGTCCCGCCGCGGCAAGGGCGACCGCCGGGGCAAGGGCAAGGGCAAGAAGAAGAGCCGCAACGGCTGCGCCTGCCTCGTCATCGCCGTCGTCCTGGCCGGCGGCCTCGGCGGAGTGACATACCTCGGATACTCCTTCTACCAGAGCCGGTTCGGCCCGGCGCCGGACTTCGAGGGCAGCGGCACCGGCTCGGTCCAGGTGGAGATCCCGGAGGGCGCGCTCGGCAACGAGATCGCGACCCTGCTGAAGGAGAAGGGCGTCGTCAAGTCGGTCGACGCCTTCATCTCGGCGCAGAACGAGAACCCCCGGGGCAAGTCCATCCAGGCCGGTGTCTATCTCCTGAAGAAGGGGATGTCGGCGGACAGCGCCGTGACGCTCATGCTCGACCCCAAGAGCAAGAACGCCCTGGTCATCCCGGAGGGCAAGCGCAACGCCGCCGTCTACGCGCTGATCGACAAGAAGCTGGGCGTCAAGGCGGGCACGACCGCGGCCGTGGCCAAGGCCGAGTCCGGCAGCCTCGGACTGCCGGAATGGGCGAAGAACGACCCGGTCGTCAAAGACCCGCTGGAAGGTTTCCTCTTCCCGGCGGCGTACCCGGTGGGCAAGGGGATGAAGCCGGAAGCCATACTCAAGAAGATGGTCGCCCGGGCCAACGCGGAGTACACCAAGGTCGACCTCGAAGCGGCGGCCAAGAAGTACGACTTGGACGGCCCCTGGCAGGTCATCACCGTGGCCAGCCTGGTCCAGGCCGAGGGCCTCACCCATGACGACTTCCGCAAGATGGCCGAGGTCGTCTACAACCGCCTGAAACCGGACAATACGGTGACGAACCGTAAGCTCGAGTTCGACTCGGCGTTCAACTACCTCAAGAACCAGAGCAAGATCGAGATCGGGTCGAGTGAGATCCGGAGCAACAAGGACCCGTACAACACCTATTACCACGCGGGACTGCCACCGGGACCGATCAGCAACCCGGGCGAAGAGGCACTCAGGGCCACGCTCAACCCGACCAGCGACGGCTGGATGTTCTTCATCTCGCTGGACGGCAAGAAGACCGAGTTCACCAAGACGGTCGCCGAGCACGAGAAGCTCAACGCCAAGTTCAAGGAACAGCATGGGCTCAACTGAGCATCACCGCCGCGCCGCCGTCCTCGGCTCGCCCATCGCCCACTCGCTCTCGCCGGTACTGCACCGGGCCGCCTACGCCGAACTCGGCCTGGACGGCTGGTCGTACGACCGCTTCGAGGTGGACGAGGCAGGGCTCCCCGGCTTCATCGAGTGCCTGGACGCCACCTGGGCCGGGCTCTCGCTCACCATGCCGCTCAAGCGGGCGGTCATCCCGCTGCTCGACTCCGTGAGCGTGACCGCCGCCTCGGTCGAGGCGGTCAACACCGTCGTCCTCACCGGCGACGGACGGCGCGTCGGCGACAACACCGACATCCCGGGCATGGCCGCAGCGCTGCGCGAACGCGGCGTGGACACAGTGGAGTCGGCCGCGATCCTCGGCGCCGGCGCCACCGCCTCCTCCGCGCTGGCCGCCCTCTCCGGCATCTGTACCGGACCGGTCACCGCCTATGTACGCAGCCGCAGGCGCGCCGACGAGATGCGGGCCTGGGGCGAACGGCTGGGCGCCAACGTCAGGACCGCCGACTGGGCCGACGCGGCGCAGGCACTGAAGGCACCGCTGGTCGTCTCCACCACCCCGGCCGGCAGTACCGACGCGCTCGCCGCCTCCGTACCGGACACTCCGGGCACCCTCTTCGACGTGGTGTACGAGCCGTGGCCGACCCCGCTCGCCGCCGCCTGGTCGGCGCGCTCCGGGGCGGTGGTGGGAGGTCTCGACCTCCTGGTCCACCAGGCCGTCCTCCAGGTCGAACAGATGACGGGCCGGACGCCGGGTCCGCTCGACGCGATGCGCCGCGCGGGGGAAGCGGCGCTCGCCGCCCGCTGACATCGGTCCGTCTGCTGGACCGGCGGCCGGTCCGGGGGCCGGAACGTGGGAGGATCGGGACGCGGCGGGCCAGGGCCGCGCACCCGGCCCGCGGTGGCGAAGACATCGATTTTCAGGCGCGAGCACGAGGAGCACACCGTTGAGCAGGTTGCGCTGGCTGACCGCGGGGGAGTCCCACGGACCGGCACTGGTGGCGACGCTGGAGGGACTTCCCGCCGGCGTCCCGGTCACCACACGGATGGTCGCGGACGCGCTGGCCCGGCGACGGCTCGGTTACGGCCGCGGCGCGCGGATGAAGTTCGAGCAGGACGAGGTCACCTTCCTCGGCGGCGTACGCCACGGGCTCACCATGGGCTCGCCGGTCGCCGTGATGATCGGCAACACCGAGTGGCCCAAATGGGAACAGGTCATGGCGGCCGACCCCGTGGACCCCGGCGAACTGGCCGCGCTGGCCCGTAACGCCCCCCTGACCCGCCCCAGGCCCGGTCACGCCGACCTCGCCGGAATGCAGAAATACGGCTTCGACGAGGCCCGCCCGGTCCTGGAGCGCGCCAGCGCCCGGGAGACCGCGGCCAGGGTCGCCCTCGGCGCGGTGGCCCGCTCCTACCTCAAGGAGACCGCCGGCATCGAACTCGTCAGCCATGTCGTCGAACTCGGCCCGGCGAAGGCCCCGTACGGCGTCCTCCCCGAGCCCTCCGACACCGAGCGGCTGGACGCCGACCCGGTGCGCTGCCTGGACGCCGACGCGTCCGAGGCGATGGTCGCGGAGATCGACCAGGCCCACAAGGACGGCGACACGCTCGGCGGAGTCGTCGAGGTGCTCGCGTACGGAGTGCCGGTCGGCCTGGGCTCGCACGTGCACTGGGACCGCCGGCTGGACTCCCGCCTCGCGGGCGCCCTGATGGGCATCCAGGCCATCAAGGGCGTCGAGGTCGGGGACGGCTTCGCGCTGGCCCGGGTGCCGGGCTCGAAGGCGCACGACGAGATCATGGTCACCGGGAACGGCATCAAACGGGCGTCGGGCCGGGCCGGCGGCACCGAGGGCGGTCTGACCACCGGTGAACTGCTGCGGGTACGCGCCGCGATGAAGCCCATCGCCACCGTGCCCCGGGCGCTCGCGACCGTGGACGTCGCCACCGGCGAGCCCGCCACGGCACACCACCAGCGCTCCGACGTCTGTGCCGTGCCCGCCGCGGGCATCGTCGCCGAGGCCATGACCGCGCTGGTGCTCGCCGACGCGGTCGCGGAGAAATTCGGCGGCGACAGCGTCACCGAGACCCGCCGCAACGTCCAGTCGTACCTCGACCACCTGAAGATCCGATGAGCGGCCCGCTGATCGTCCTCGTGGGCCCGATGGGCGTCGGCAAGTCCACCGTCGGGGAGATCCTCGCCGATCGGCTCGGCACCACGTACCGGGACACCGACGCGGACATCGAGACCCTGGCCGGCAAGCCCATTCCGGAGATCTTCTACGACGAGGGCGAGGACCACTTCCGCGGCCTGGAGCGGCAGGCCGTGGCGGCCGCCGTCGCCGGGCACACCGGCGTCCTCTCCCTCGGCGGCGGAGCCGTACTCGACGCGTCGAACCGCGCCCTGCTGGCCGGGCACACGGTCGTCTACCTCTCGATGGACGTGGAGGAGGCGGTCAGGCGGGTCGGCCTCGGCGCCGCCAGGCCGCTCCTCGCCGTCAACCCGCGGCGTCAGTGGCGCGAACTCATGGACGCCCGCCGTCATCTGTACGAAGAGGTCGCGGGCATCACCGTCGCCACCGACGAACGCACCCCCGACGAGGTCGCCCGGGCGGTCCTCGACGCACTGGAGCTGCCGCAGCGCACGGGCGAGACCGTGCCCGGCCAGGAGAACACATGACGGAGCAGGAACCCACCCGTATCCAGGTCGCGGGCACGGCGGGCACCGACCCGTACGAGGTGCTCGTCGGCCGGCAGCTCCTCGGCGAGCTGCCCCGCCTCATCGGCGACCGTGCCAAGCGTGTGGCCGTCCTGCACCCCGAGGCGCTCGCCGAGACCGGCGAGACGGTCCGTCGGGACCTGGCGGACCAGGGCTACGAGGCCATCGCGATCCAGTTGCCCAACGCCGAGGAGGCCAAGACCGCCGAGGTCGCGGCCTACTGCTGGAAGGCGCTGGGCCGGACGGGCTTCACCCGTACCGATGTCATCGTCGGCGTCGGCGGCGGCGCCACCACCGATGTCGCCGGATTCGTCGCCGCCACCTGGCTGCGCGGAGTGCGCTGGATCGCCGTACCGACCACGGTGCTCGGCATGGTCGACGCGGCCGTCGGCGGCAAGACCGGCATCAACACTGCCGAGGGCAAGAACCTCGTCGGCGCCTTCCACCCGCCGGCTGGTGTGCTCTGCGATCTCGCCGCGCTCGACACGCTTCCCGTCAACGACTACGTCTCCGGCCTGGCCGAGATCATCAAGGCAGGCTTCATCGCCGACCCGGCCATCCTGGAACTCATCGAATCGGACCCGGAGGCCGCCCGCACACCCGGCGGACCGCACACCGCCGAGCTGATCGAGCGCTCCATCCGGGTCAAGGCCGAGGTCGTCTCCAGCGACCTCAAGGAGTCCGGACTCCGCGAGATCCTCAACTACGGGCACACCCTGGCCCACGCCATCGAGAAGAACGAGCGCTACACGTGGCGCCACGGGGCGGCCGTCTCCATCGGCATGGTCTTCGTCGCCGAACTCGCCCGGCTCGCCGGACGCCTCGACGACGCCACCGCCGACCGGCACCGCGCCGTCCTGGAGTCCGTCGGGCTGCCGCTCACCTACCGTGGCGACCAGTGGCCCAGGCTCGTGGAGAACATGAAGATCGACAAGAAGTCGCGCGGCGACATGCTGCGTTTCGTCGTCCTGGACGCGCTGGCCAAGCCCACCGTGCTCGAAGGCCCCGACCCGGCCGTCCTGCTCGCCGCCTACGGGGAGGTCTCCGAGTGAGCGCCCGCAAGGTCCTCGTACTCAACGGCCCCAACCTCGGACGCCTCGGCTCGCGCGAGCCCGAGGTGTACGGGGCGACGAGCTACGCCGGACTCGTCGAGACCTGCCAGGCGCTCGGCAAGGAACTCGGCCTGGACGCCGAGGTCCGCGAGACCAACGACGAGGCCGAGCTGATCCGCTGGCTGCACGAGGCTGCCGACGGCTCCGTCCCGGTCGTCCTCAACCCGGGTGCCTTCACCCACTACTCGTACGCCATGCGCGACGCGGCCGCCCAGCGCACCGCCCCGCTGATCGAGGTGCACATCTCGAACCCGTACGCCCGCGAGGAATTCCGCCACACCTCGGTGGTCGCCCCGGTGGCCACCGGAACCGTCGCCGGGTTCGGCATCGGCTCCTACCGGCTCGCCCTTCGGGCCCTGGCCGACGAACTCACCGGCTGACACCGGGCACTTCGTGCCGCCCCCGCCCGTTCACCCCGTGGCGGCCGGGGGACGGTACGGTTGCCGTTCGACCAGCCAGTCGCCTGTACGAGACGGAGTCGCACCGGATGCAGCACGCAGTGGGGGCCCCGCTGCCGCCTCCCCAAGGCCCCGGAAACGGCCCCGCAGGCCGGCCGCACCAGGCCCGGCACCCGGGCCCCCCGCCCATACCC
>DATCWZ010000207.1:0-3237 GCA_036566065.1 Streptomyces sp.
CGGGGTGCGGCCCTGCTGGCCGGCCTCACGGCCCTGCTGGTGCTGTCCGCCCGCCGACTGGCCCGCCACCCCTGGGCCTGCGCCGCCGCCGCGCTGCTGCTGACCCTGGTGGTGCTCAGACCGGTCCCCCTCACCCGGATCATGACGGGCTGGCCGCCCCCCGGCTGGGCGTTCGTGCTGTGCGACGTGGGACAGGGCGACGCCATGGTCCTCGCGGCGGGCAAGGGCACGGGCGTGGTGGTCGACACCGGCCCGGAACCGCAACTCGTCGACCGGTGCCTGCGCGACCTGGGCATCACCCGGATCCCGCTCCTGCTGCTCACCCACTTCCACGCGGACCACGTCCGGGGCCTGCCCGGTGCGCTGCGCGGCAGAGCGGTGGGCACCATCCAGACGACGACCCTCGACAACCCGCCCGACCAGGCCGAGTTCGTCCGCCGTACGGCAGCAGCCGCGCGGGTTCCCGTGGTGCGGGCCGTCCCGGGTGAGCGCCGCCGGATCGGCCCGCTCGACTGGCAGGTCCTCTGGCCAGAGGCCGCAGTCGGGGCCGCTGAACCCGCCTCCGTCACAGAGGAACCGAACGACTCAAGCGTCACCCTCTTCGTCAGGTCGGGAGGCTTGACCCTGCTCCTGCTCGGCGACCTGGAACCGCCCTCCCAGCAGGGCTTGTTACGGCGCTACCCCGCCCTGCCCCGGGTAGACGTGCTGAAGGTCGCGCACCACGGCTCGGGCTACCAGGACGCGGCCCTGCTGCACAGCGCGGACCCGAGACTCGCACTCATCAGCTGCGGCGCCGACAACCCGTACGGACACCCGGCCGCCCGCACGGTGGAAGCGCTCAGGGCGGGTGGCGCGAAGGTGCTGCGGACGGACCGCGACGGCGCAATCGCCGTGACCGGATCCGGGCCGGGGCTGCGGGCGGCGGGGGCTGAGGGCCATTTACGCCCGTCGTCGCGTGGGCGGGCAGGCATCAATTCTGAACGGTCTCTGCGATCTGTTGGGCGGCCTGGGCGGGAGTGAGGTGCGTGTTGTCGATGACCTCGGCCTTCTGGTACAGCCAACAGAGCGGGCGTTGCCTGTAGATTGGCCGCCTTCATCAAGCCTGTATGACCTGGAGGTCTGTATGGCTGATCGGCCCGTCAAGGCGCACTTCACCGAGGACGTCACTCTTCCCGACGGCCGGAGAATCCGTGTCAGCGCGTATCCCGACGGAAGCATCCGGTTTCGCGTGGATGGCCTGCCATACGTCCTGACCGAGGCGTACCTCGCTGGTAACCCCGAGAAGGACCAGGCGATCCTGAAGATCTCGCCGGGCAAGCAGGGGAGCAATGCCTCGTACAACTACGTTGACTGGCTGGGAGAGAAGAGCAACCGCTAGACGCTTCGCCGTTCGAGGAACACCACCGCGGCGATCGAGGGAGCAGGCCGTGAGCGCCGCTGGGCTGGGAGGGGCGCCCCGAGGATCTCGCCGTCCTCGTGGACGTCAAGTCAAGCACCCTCGCGTGCACGGCCTGCTGGCAGAACTGCCTCTGAGCGGCGTGTGCGAAGGCTGAGCGCAACTCGGTGGCGTCTGGAGTGGAAGTGAGGAAGGCTCTTGCGCATGGTTTCGATAGTGCAGAATGTGGCGATTGACTGTGCGGATGCCTACGAGCTGGCTCGGTTCTGGAGCGGAGTGACTGGCCGTCCACTGCATCCGGAGGATAAACCCGGCGACCGGGAGACTCAGGTGCTGCTGGCGGAGGGGCCAGTGCTGTACTTCAACCAGGTGCCCGAGTCCAAGAAGATCAAGAATCGGATCCACCTGTGCTTGCGCCCTGAGACATCGCGTGAGCAGGAGGTGGAACGGCTGCTCGGCCTCGGTGCCACCTTGGTCACCGATCACCGGAATCCCGATGGCTCTGGCTGGGCAGTCCTTGCTGACCCGGAAGGCAACGAATTCTGCGTTCTTCGCAGCGAGTCGGACCGAGCCGCGATGGGTTCCTGACGGCCACGCGCCGGCCGGTTCGGTTGATGGCCGCTACCGATCGCAGCGTGTGAGCTGACCTCGACACCCCGCGGGAGACTTGCCCTATGTATCCGGAATCACCGCAGTCGACCGGCAGCCTCCCGCCTGCCCTCACTCAGGCATATCTGGAGCGCATTGGCGCCAGGCGTCCCGTGCGCGCTGATGCGGCGGGCCTGCGGGAGTTGCAGCGTCGGCATCTGATGACGGTGCCCTTCGAGAACCTCTCCGTGCATCTTGGCGAGGACATCGTCCTGACCGAGGAAGCGCTCGTCGAGAAGGTGGTGACTAAGGGCCGCGGCGGATTCTGTTACGAGTTGAACGGGGCGTTCGCCGCTCTGCTGAGGCCCCTCGGCTTTCGGGTGACCCTGCTCCAGGCGCGGGTCTTCGGCGAGGACGGCGGTCTGGGTATTCCGTACGATCACATGGCGCTGCGGGTGGAGACCGACGACGGTACGGGACCGTGGCTGGCCGATGTGGGCTTCGGGGACCACGCCCTGCGGCCGCTCCTGCTCGACGGGCGGGACGAGCAGGACGATCCCAGCGGGGTGTTCCGGTTCCATGAGGCTCCCCAGGGTGACCTCGACCTCCTGCGCGACGGCGTTCCGCAGTTCCGCCTCGATCCGCGTCCGCGGGCCCTCGCGGACTTCCGGGGCGGCTGCTGGTACCACCGCACCTCACCCGACTCCCACTTCACCCAGTCCCTGGTCTGCTCCCGGCGCACCGGCAACGGCCGCGTGACGCTCAGCGGCCGCACCCTGGTGACGACCGTGGGGGGTGAGCGGCACACGAGCGAACTGGCCACCGACGCCGAGGTGCTCGCCGCCTACCGTGAACACTTCGGGCTGCGCCTCTCCTCGGTACCGGCCGTGCGCGAGTTCAGAGGCCGCTGAGGCGCTTCGCGCGGCGGCCACGCCGCACTGTCAGTGAGGCGTGGGATGCTGGAGCGCGATGGCCACCAGAAGGAATTCCACCGACGATCCGCTCGCCCCCCTCACGCTCGCCGTGGGCCAGGAGGAACTCCTCCTGGACCGCGCCGTGCGCCAGGTGGTGGCGGCGGCCCGCGCGTCCGACGCCGATACGGATGTCCGCGACCTCACCTCCGACCAGTTGCAGCCCGGCACGCTCGCCGAGCTGACCAGCCCCTCGCTCTTCGCCGAGCGCAAGGTGGTGATCGTGCGCGGCGCCCAGGATCTCTCCGCCGACACGGTCAAGGACGTCAAGGCGTACCTCGC
>DATCWZ010000832.1:0-2212 GCA_036566065.1 Streptomyces sp.
GGCCGCCGCATGCTGCCCGCGAAACTCGCCGTACGCGGCATCAAGGGCCCCGACATCGGCAGGATCCAGCGCGAGGGCGTCCTGGGCGACGTCACGCTCGACCAGGTGTCCGAACCCCGCCGGGGACAGCGCTTCGCGTTCGTCATGGACACCAGGCTCTGCGACGGCGTGTACGCGCTGGCCGAGGACTGCGACATGCTCGTCGTCGAGTCGACCTTCCTCGACCAGGACGAACCGCTGGCCAGGGAACACGGCCATCTGACCGCCGGACAGGCGGCCGGGGTGGCCCGGGAGGCAGGCGTACGGCACCTGGTGCTGACGCACTTCTCGCAGCGCTATCCCGACCCGGAGGTCTTCGAACTCCAGGCGCGGGCCGCCGGGTTCGACGGTGAACTGACCATCGCCCAGGACCTGATCCGCGTCCCCCTGCCCAGCCGTCACCCCTGACCCGTACCGCCCCTGACCCGTACCACCCCCGACCCGCACCGCATCCGTGAGCGAGAAACCCGTGCCCCTGCCCGTAGCCGAACTACACCTTCACATCGAAGGGACCCTCGAACCCGGTCTCGCCTTCGCCCTCGCCCGGCGCAACGGGGTGACCCTGCCCCACCAGGACGCCGAAGCACTGCGCGCCGCCTACCGCTTCGACGATCTGCAGAGCTTCCTCGACCTGTACTACTCGCTGATGGCCGTGCTGCGGACCGAGGACGACTTCACCGAACTCGCCGACGCCTACCTCGCCCGCGCCGCCGCCCAGGGCGTGCGCCACGCGGAGATCTTCTTCGACCCGCAGGCGCACACCGCCCGCGGCATCCCGATCGCCACCGTCATCGAGGGGCTCGGCAGGGCGCTGGACCGCAGCGAGGAACGGCACGGCGTCTCCACCCAGTTGATCATGAGCTTCCTGCGGGACAGGCCCGCCGCGTCGGCCCTGGAGACCCTGGAGGCCGCGAAGCCGTATCTGCACCGGATCAGCGCCGTGGGTCTCGACTCCGCGGAGGTCGGCAATCCGCCGTCGCTGTTCCGCGAGGTGTACGAGGCCGCGGGCGCGCTCGGGCTGCGCAAGGTCGCCCATGCCGGTGAGGAGGGGCCCGCCGAATACATCCGCGAGGCCCTCGACCTCCTCGGCGTCGAGCGCGTCGACCACGGCCTGCGCTGCATGGAGGACCCGGAACTGGTCAAGCGACTGGTCGCCGACCGGGTGCCGCTCACACTCTGCCCGCTCTCCAACGTACGGCTGCGCGCGGTCGGTTCCCTGGCGCAGCACCCGCTGAAGGCGATGCTGGAGGCCGGTCTGCACTGCACGGTGAACTCCGACGACCCGGCCTACTTCGGCGGGTACGCCGAGGACAACTTCCGGGCCGCCCGCCGCGAACTGGGCCTGGACAACGAACAGTTGCGCACGCTGGCCCGCAACTCATTCGAGGCGGCGTTCCTCGACCACGACGAGGAGCGCAGGGCGCGCTATCTGTCCGAGGTCGAGGCGTACGCGTTCGACTGACCGCCCCCGGGGATCCGGGGCACCGCACCGGAGAGGCTGCCCCTGGTGGCCGCGAGCAGCGCGGCCGGTGCGCCGCACCGCAGGCCACACCGACGGACGAGGCGGACGCCGGAGCACATCAGGCAGACTGGCCGGAACTCGCAGTGTCCACATCTGCCACGCTCAGGGAGCGCACGGTGAGCACGGATCAACCAGGCAACGACCGCATCGACCCGCTGCACGGGCTGCGCGCCCCGCAGGACCCGGCATGCGACGTGTTCCTCACCGGCACGGTCTTCCTGGACATCATCTTCACCGGCCTGGACAGCGCACCCGTGCGCGGCACCGAGTCCTGGGCGCGCGGCATGGGGTCGAGCCCCGGCGGCGTCGCCAACATGGCCACCGCGCTGGCCCGCCTCGGACTGCGCACCTCACTGGCGGCGGCGTTCGGCGACGACCACTACGGGGAGTACTGCTGGGACGCCCTCGAACAGGGCGAGGGCATCGACCTGTCGATGTCGCGTACGGTCCCCGGCTGGCACTCGCCGGTCACCGTCTCCATGGCGTACGAGGGCGAGCGCACCATGGTCTCGCACGGCCACGAGGCACCCACCTGGGCCATGCCCGACGCCCCCGGCGGGACCTTCCCCCACTGCCCGCCGCGGGCGCGCGCCGCCATCGCCTCCCTCGTGCCGGGACGCGGCGAACCGTGGGTGGCCGCCGCCGCCCGTA
>DATCWZ010000837.1:0-9816 GCA_036566065.1 Streptomyces sp.
CGGAGGCGTCGTCGGCTACGCGACCTGCTCGCCGCATCTCGCGGAGACCAAGGTCGTCGTCGACGACGTACTCAAGGGGCGCGGCGGCGAGCCGGTCCACGCCGAGCCGGTGGACGCCCGCCCGCTGATGCCGGGGGTGTCCGCGCTGGGCGACGGGCCCGACGTACAGCTCTGGCCGCATCTGCACGGCACGGACGCCATGTATCTGGCGCTGCTGCGCCGCACGGGCTGATCCGGGGCCGCAGCACGGGCGAAAAGCCGGGATTGCGCGAACCGTAATGATCCCGTGAGGCTTTGAGGCGGACCGGGGCGGGGAAGCGGCGCGGAGCATGGCAGGCTTGGGTGCATGGCCCAGATCAACCCCAGCATCCTGTCCGCCGACTTCGCCCGCCTCGCCGATGAGGCGAAGGCCGTCCACGGAGCGGACTGGCTCCATGTCGATGTGATGGACAATCACTTCGTGCCCAATCTGACGCTGGGAGTACCGGTCGTCGAGGCGCTGAGCCGGGCCACGGACACCCCGCTGGACTGCCATCTGATGATCGAGGACGCGGACCGCTGGGCGCCGCAGTACGTCGAGGCGGGCGCCGGCTCCGTCACCTTCCATGTGGAGGCGGCGGCCGCGCCCGTACGGCTGGCCCGGGAGATCAGGGCGAAGGGGGCGCGCGCCTCCATGGCGCTCAAGCCCGCCACACCCATCGAGCCGTACGAGGACCTGCTCCCCGAGCTCGACATGCTGCTGATCATGACCGTGGAACCGGGCTTCGGCGGCCAGTCGTTCCTCGACATCATGCTGCCCAAGATCCGCCGCACCCGGCAGCTGATCTCCAAGCACGGTCTCGAACTCTGGCTCCAGGTGGACGGCGGGGTGTCCGAGTCCACCATCGAACGGTGCGCGCGGGCGGGCGCCGACGTGTTCGTCGCGGGATCGGCGGTGTACGGGTCCGGTGACCCGGCCCAGGCGGTGCGGGCACTGCGCTCGCAGGCGGAGGTCGCCACGGCCACGGCGGGCTGGTCCTGCGCCCACTGAGCCGCGGCGGATGGCCACGGGTCGGCAGGCCCGATCAAGGATCGCCGGACTCTGACAGGATGAAGGTGTATCGAGCGTGTGAACAGCAGTGAGGAGATCGCGGTGTCTGGCATCTCGGCGGGTCGGTCAGCCATGCGGATGGGACCCGGGGAGCTGGTCCAGGCGGCTGCCATGGCCCGCAGGTTCTACCTCGAAGGAAAGTCGAAGATCCAGATCGCCGAGGAGTTCGGCGTGAGCCGCTTCAAGGTGGCCCGGGTCCTGGAGAACGCCCTGGAGCGCGATCTCGTACGGATCGAGATCCGGGTGCCCGCAGAGCTGGACGCCGAGCGCTCCGACGCGCTGCGGGCCCGGTACGGCCTGCGGCACGCGGTGGTCGTCGAGTCCCCGGCCGAGGAGCAGGACGACGCGGCGGACCCGGAGAATCTCGGCGCGGTCGCCGCCGGTCTGTTGGGCGAACTGGTGAACGAGGGCGATGTGCTCGGCCTCGCCTGGGGCCGGTCCACCATCCATATGGCCGCCGCGCTCGACCGGCTGCCGCCCTGCACCGTCGTCCAGCTCACCGGCGTGTACGACGCGGGCACCGCCGAACGCGGCTCGGTCGAGGCGGTCCGCCGCGCGGCCCAGGTGTCCGGCGGCGAGGCGCACCCGATCTACGCGCCGATGCTGCTTCCCGACCCGGCGACGGCCGCCGCGCTGCGCCACCAGACGGGCATCGCCCGCGCCTACAAGTACTTCGACAAGGTCACGGTCGCCGCGGTCTCCATCGGCTCCTGGGAGCCGGGGATCTCCACGGTCCACGACATGCTGTCGGACGCCGAGCGGGCACACTACGCCTCGCTCGGTGTGGCGGCCGAGATGTCCGCGCACCTCTTCGATACCAATGGCCGCCGGGTGGGCCGTGACCTGGGCGAACGCTGTATCACGGTGGAGGCGGACCGGCTGCGCCGGATCCCCGAGGTGGTGGCGATCGCGGGCGGCCAGCGCAAGGCGGCGGCGATCGGCGCCGTACTGCGCTCCGGCCTGGTCACCAGCCTGGTGACGGACACGGCCGCCGCCGGCTATCTGCTCTCGGAGTCCGCCCCGGGGCCGCGCCCCGCGCTGGAGCGGGCGGACCCCGACAAGGTGTGACGGGCCGCCTGTCCGGCGGCGACGCCGAGCGCGGTCTCCTCCAGATAGTCCTGCGGCCGGCAGTACTGGCTGACGTCGTCGTGGTTGTAGCGCGGAGTCTGCCGGGACCAGTCCAGATTGCCGCGCATCCAGCTCCGCATCCCGTCCAGATAGGGCACGAGCATGGATGGACTCGGGGGCCTCGGCCACGATCTCGATCAGATCCATGCACACATGGATCGCCCCGGTGTGCCGCCGCTTGGGGGTCTCCCAGGCGGTGGCCGTCGTCAGATACGTGACCAGATGCCGGGCGAAGCGGGTGCGCCAGTGCGGGGCCGCCAGGGGAACGGTGCGTCCCCACAGGTCGGCGAGCGCCACGACGGCCGCGGGCGGCTCCTCTCCCGGCGGCTGGACCGGGACCGTGCCGTCCACCACGGAACGCATCCGGGCCACAACCTCGCGTACCCGGTCCGGGCTGCGGCCGAGGTGGCCGTCGTCCAGTTGGTCGTCGACGAGGAACAGCCAGACGAACCAGGCCGGTGCGGCGGGTCCAGATGTCGAGGTGTCCACGGGTGAGTCCGACGTACGGGCTGGTCCGCTGCGAGAACGGGCAGTAGATGTCCGGTACCTGACGACGTGTCATCGGTCCATGGACCGTGATCACGAATGGTTGAAACCTGTTCGGGTAGGGTCCATGAGTAAGGCAGGTTCCCGTCGCCCGGCCCCCGGGACACCTCTTCGGAGGAAGCGATGAACGCGGGGTCCGTTTGCTGTGTCTTCGTGGAAGCGACCTGCTCCGATTCGTATGAAAAAATGAGCGTTATGCGTTTTCTTGAGCCCGGCACAGGCCGCTACACGGCGACTTCCCCCGTTCCGTACGACCTCACGTACGACGATGTCTTCATGGTCCCGGGACGGTCGGCCGTCGGCTCCCGGCACGGCGTGGATCTCTCCTCGCCCGACGGCACCGGCACGACCATCCCGCTCGTCGTCGCGAACATGACCGCGATCGCGGGCCGCCGGATGGCCGAGACCGTCGCCCGGCGCGGCGGCCTCGTCGTCATCCCGCAGGACATCCCGATCGATGTCGTCACCGATGTCGTCGCCTGGGTCAAGACGCGCCACCTCGTGCTGGACACCCCGATCGTGCTGGCCCCCGGCCAGACCGTCGCCGACGCCCTGTCCCTGCTGCCCAAGCGCGCGCACGGGGCCGGAGTCGTCGTCGACGAGGAGCACCGGCCGGTCGGGGTCGTCACCGAGCACGACCTGACCGGGGTCGACCGCTTCACCCAGTTGTCCGAGGTGATGACCAGGGACCTGGTGCTGCTGGACGCCGGTATCGACCCGCGGGACGCCTTCACCAGGCTCGACGGCGCCAACCGCAAGCTCGCCCCCGCCGTGGACGCGCACGGCAGGCTCGTCGGCATCCTCACCCGCAAGGCCGCGCTGCGCGCGACGCTCTACACCCCGGCCACCGACGCCAGGGGCGGGCTGCGCATCGCCGCCGCGGTCGGGATCAACGGCGATGTCGCGGGCAAGGCCAAGCAGCTTCTCGACGCCGGTGTCGACACCCTCGTCGTGGACACGGCGCACGGCCACCAGGAGTCCATGATCGGCGCGGTCGAGGCCGTACGCGCGCTCGGCCCCCAGGTCCCGCTCGTGGCGGGCAACGTCGTCTCGGCCGACGGGGTGCGCGACCTCGTCAAGGCCGGTGCGGACATCATCAAGGTGGGCGTCGGCCCCGGCGCGATGTGCACCACCCGGATGATGACCGGCGTGGGCAGGCCGCAGTTCTCCGCCGTCCTGGAATGCGCCGCGGAGGCCAGGAGGCTCGGCAAGCACGTCTGGGCCGACGGCGGGATCCGTCACCCGCGCGATGTCGCCATGGCGCTCGCCGCGGGCGCGTCCAATGTGATGATCGGCTCCTGGTTCGCCGGTACGTACGAGTCGCCGGGCGACCTCCAGCAGTCCGCCGACGGGCGCTTCTACAAGGAGTCCTTCGGGATGGCGTCCGCGCGCGCCGTCAAGAACCGCACGTCGGAGGAGTCCGCGTACGACCGGGCCCGCAAGTCGCTGTTCGAGGAGGGTATTTCCACCTCGCGGATGTACCTCGACCCGGCCCGGCCCGGCGTCGAGGACCTGATCGACTCGATCGTCGCGGGTGTCCGTTCCTCCTGCACCTATGCGGGAGCCGCGTCGCTCGCGGAGTTCGCCGAAAAGGCCGTCATCGGGGTGCAGAGCGCGGCGGGTTACGCCGAGGGCAAGCCGCTGCACGCGAGCTGGAGCTGATCTTCTCCGCCCTGCGATATCCGTGCCCCTCCCGGGAGTTCACCCCGGGAGGGGCATTTGTGGACCCGACGTTTCCGCTCACCGGAAAGCGAATGCTTTCGGCCACCGGGTGGGAAATTGATCCCCTTCAACTCCGGTGAATCGTAAGTAATATGAGCCGCAATCAGCTATCCGCCCTCTGCGGTAAGGGATCTCATGTCCTCCTTCTTCACTGATTTGGCCCAGCAGTACATCGACGGCGAGTGGAGTCCGGGGAAGGGGTCCTGGGACATCATCGACTTCAATCCGTACAACGGGGAGAAGCTCGCGTCGATCACCGTCGCCACGACCGAAGAAGTGGACCAGGCGTACCGGGCGGCCGAGCGGGCCCAGCAGGGGTGGGCGGACACCAACGCCTACGCCCGCCGCGCGGTGATGGAGAAGGCGCTGCGCATCATCGAGGAGCGCGAGGACGAGATCGGCGACGCGATCGTCGCCGAACTCGGCGGCACCCGGCTCAAGGCGGGCTTCGAACTGCACCTGGCCAAGGAGTTCCTGCGCGAGGCGATCCAGCTCGCGCTGCGGCCCTCCGGTCAGCTCCTGCCCTCGCCGACCGAGGGCAAGGAGAACCGCGTCTACCGTGTGCCGGCCGGTGTGGTGGGTGTGATCAGCCCCTTCAACTTCCCCTTCCTGCTCTCGCTCAAGTCGGTCGCCCCCGCGCTGGCCCTCGGCAACGCCGTCGTACTCAAGCCGCACCAGAACACGCCGGTCTGCGGCGGCACGCTGATCGCCAAGGTGTTCGAGGACGCCGGGCTGCCGGGCGGACTCCTGAACGTCGTGGTCACCGATATCGCCGAGATCGGCGACGCGCTCCTGGACCACCCCGTCCCGCAGGTCATCTCCTTCACCGGCTCCGACAAGGTGGGGCGGCACGTCGCGACCGTATGCGCGGCGAACCTGAAGCGGGCCGTCCTCGAACTGGGCGGCAACAGCGCCCTGATCGTGCTCGACGACGCCGATGTGGACTACGCCGTCGATGCGGCCGTCTTCAGCCGCTATGTGCACCAGGGTCAGGTCTGCATGGCCGCCAACCGGATCCTGGTCGACCGCTCGGTGGAGAAGGAGTTCACCGAGAAGTTCGTCGCCAAGGTCGCCTCCCTGCGCGTCGGCGACCCGGCCGACCCCGCCACCCAGATCGGCCCGCTGATCAACTCCACGCAGGCCGAAGCGGTCTCCACGCTCGTCGACCAGACCATCGAGGCGGGCGCCACCGCACTGCTGCACGGCGGGACCGAGGGCAATCTGGTGAGCCCGTCCGTGCTGACCGGCCTCGCCGCCGACTCCCCCGTCCTCCAGCAGGAGATCTTCGGCCCCGTGGCCCTGCTGGTGCCCTTCGACGGCGAGGACGACGCCGTCCGGATCGCCAACGACACCCCGTACGGGCTCAGCGGCGCCGTGCACACCGGCAACATCGAGCGCGGCGTCAGGGTGGGCCGGCGCATCCGCACCGGCATGATCCACATCAACGACGGCACCGTCCATGACGAGCCCATCGTGCCGTTCGGCGGCGAGAAGAGCTCCGGCCTCGGCCGGCTCAACGGCGAGTCGATGATCGAGGCGTTCACCACCCAGAAGTGGATCTCGGTGCAGCACGGCCGCTCCGAGTTCCCCTTCTGACCCGGTCCGGACTGCAACAGGCTGCGGCGGGCGCGCCCCGGGCGCGCGGCGCGTGGTCTACTTCGGGGGCGGCACCGCCGTCTCCGAAGTACACCGTCGCAGAGAAGTGATCCACCCCCCGTGCGTCTGAACGACCTCGATGAACGCATCGTCCACGCCCTCGCCGAGGATGCCCGGCGCTCCTACGCCGACATCGGCGCACTCATCGGACTGTCCGCCCCCGCAGTGAAACGCCGCGTGGACCGGCTGCGTGCCGAGGGCGCCATCACCGGGTTCACCGTACGGGTGGACCCGGCGGCGCTCGGCTGGCAGACCGAGGGCTACATCGAGATCTACTGCAGCCGCAATACCGGCCCCGAGGCGATCAAGCAGGGACTGGCCCGCTATCCCGAGGTCGCGTCCGCCTCCACGGTCACCGGGGAGGCCGACGCGCTCGTCCAGGTTTTCGCCGCCGATATGCGCCACTTCGAGCAGGTGCTCGAACGGATCGCGGGCGAACCGTATGTGGAGCGGACCAAGTCCGTCCTGGTGCTCTCGCCGCTGCTGCGGCGCTACTCCTCGGGCTCGCCGCCCGGATAGCGCGCGCGTGCTGAGACACACATCACCCCGCTGACCTGCGGCGACGCGCGACGCAACAAATCGCCGCCACAGCGGCCGATGACGCAACGGATCGACGGTCTGTGCGCAACATTAGCGTCTTGTCCGGTATGAACGCCGCGCCGTACGGTCAATACGTCTCCCCGCCCCACCCCGCACCGCCCGAGGTCAGCCATGCCGCCGCTGCGTACCGCCCTGCTCCAGAGCTCCGGACGACCCGGCCGGGTGGCGGAGAACCTCAAGGTGCTCGACGAGGCCGCGGAACGGGCCGCCGAGGCCGGTGCCCATCTGCTGGTCTGCCCCGAGCTGTTCCTCACCGGATACGCGATCGGTGCCGACGTCCCCGTGCTGGCCGAGCCCGCCGACGGGCCGGGAGCGCGGGCCGTCTCCGCCATCGCCGCACGGCACGGCATCGCCGTCGCGTACGGCTGCCCGGAGCGCTCCGGCGACCAGGTCTTCAACACGGCCCGGCTCGTCGGACCGGACGGCGTGACGCTCGCCAACTACCGCAAGACCCACCTGTACGGCTGCTTCGAGCGGGAGTGGTTCACCCCCGGCGACCTGCCCGTGGTGCAGGCCGAACTGGGCGGCGTACGCATCGGGCTGCTGGTCTGCTACGACGTCGAGTTCCCGGAGAACGTCCGGGCGCACGCCCTGGCCGGGACCGATCTGCTGCTGGTGCCGACGGCGCAGGCGCACCCGTTCCAGTTCGTCGCAGAATCCCTTGTGCCCGTACGCGCCTTCGAGAACCAGATGTACGTGGCGTACGTCAACAGGACCGGCCGGGAGGGCGATCTCGACTTCGTCGGCCTGAGTTCGCTGACCGGCCCCGACGGCATCCCCAGGGCCCGCGCTGGACACGGTGAGGAGCTCGTCGTCGGGGAGGTGGACCCGGAGTTCCTGGCCGCCTCGCGCGCAGCCAACCCGTTCCTCCGGGACCGCCGCCCCGGCCTGTACGGCCCTCTCGTCTGAGCCCGCCGCCCCGAATTCCCGCTCCGCTTTTCGCTCTACCCGCGCAAGGAGTCCGTACCCCATGACGCCCTCGGTGCCCAACGCCGCCCAGCACACCGACTCCCGGTCGCCCATCACCATGTTCGGGCCGGACTTCCCCTACGCGTACGACGACTTCCTCGCCCACCCAGCGGGAATCGGCCAGATCCCGGCCACCGAGCACGGCACCGAGGTGGCCGTCATCGGAGGCGGGCTCTCCGGCATCATCACCGCCTACGAACTGATGAAGATGGGCCTCAGGCCTGTCCTTTACGAAGCGGACCGGATCGGCGGCCGGCTGCGTACCGTCGGATTCGAGGGCTGCGACCCCTCGCTGACGGCCGAGATGGGCGCGATGCGCTTCCCGCCGTCCTCCACGGCGCTCCAGCACTACATCGACCTGGTGGGCCTGGAGACCAGGCCGTTCCCCAACCCGCTGGCCGCGGCGACCCCTTCGACGGTCGTCGACCTCAAGGGCGAGTCGCACTACGCGGAGAGCATCGACGACCTGCCGCAGGTCTACCGCGATGTGATGGACGCCTGGAACGCCTGCCTGGAGGAGGGCGCCGACTTCTCCGCGATGAACAGGGCGATGCGCGAGCGCGACGTACCGCGCATCCGTGAGATCTGGGCGAAGCTCGTCGAGAAGCTCGACAACCAGACCTTCTACGGCTTCCTCTGCGACTCCGATGCCTTCGCCTCCTTCCGGCACCGCGAGATCTTCGGCCAGGTCGGCTTCGGCACGGGCGGCTGGGACACCGACTTCCCCAACTCCATCCTGGAGATCCTGCGCGTCGTCTACACCGAGGCCGACGACCACCACCGGGGCATCGTCGGCGGCAGCCAGCAGCTCCCGCTGCGCCTGTGGGAGCGCGAGCCGCGGAAGACCGTCCACTGGGCGCCCGGCACCTCGCTGGCCTCGCTGCACGACGGGACACCGCGCCCCGCCGTCACCCGGCTGCACCGCACCGCCGGAAACCGGATCACCGTCACCGACGCCTCCGGGGACACCCGCACCTACCGGGCCGCCGTCTTCACCGGGCAGTCCTGGCTGCTGCTCTCGAAGATCGCCTGCGACGACGCGCTCTTCCCGATCGACCACTGGACGGCGATGGAGCGCACCCACTACATGGAGTCGTCCAAGCTGTTCGTCCCCGTGGACCGGCCCTTCTGGCTGGACAAGGACGCGACCACGGGCCGCGACACGATGTCGATGACACTCACCGACCGGATGACCCGGGGGACGTACCTGCTGGACGACGGGCCCGACCGGCCGGCCGTCATCTGCCTCTCGTACACCTGGTGCGACGACAGCCTCAAGTGGCTGCCGCTCTCACCCAACGAGCGCATGGACGTCATGCTGAAGTCGCTCGGCGAGATCTATCCCGCGGTCGACATCCGGGGGCACATCATCGGCAACCCGGTGACCGTCTCCTGGGAGAACGAACCCTTCTTCATGGGCGCGTTCAAGGCCAATCTGCCGGGCCACTACCGCTACCAGCGGCGCCTGTTCACCCACTTCATGCAGGACCGGCTGCCCGCCGACAAGCGGGGCATCTTCCTCGCGGGCGACGACATCTCCTGGACGGCGGGCTGGGCCGAGGGCGCCGTACAGACCGCGCTCAACGCCGTCTGGGGAGTGATGACCCACTTCGGCGGGACCACGGACCCGACGAACCCCGGCCCCGGCGACATGTTCGACGAGATCGCCCCGCTCGAACTCCCGGAGAACTGACCGCGGGCCGGGGCGCCCTCAGCCGCACGGGGTGAGCAGGCAGCGCCCCACGAGCCCGGCCGCCGCGTCCGTCCGCCGGCTGAACTCCTCGGCCAGCGCCGGGACCCCGCGCAGCCGCCACAGCACCAGGGCCGCCGACCACGCCGCCTCACGGGCCCGTCCCAGGCTCCAGGACCCGGCCAGATGTGTCAGCGGATCCGCGACCTGCAGCAGATCGGGACCCGGCATCAGGTCTTCGCGGATGCGCTCCTCCAGCAGTACGAGGAGCTCACCCACCCGGTCGAACTCCTCCTCCAGGTCCGGCGGGGAGCAGCCGAGCGTACGGCAGGTGTCCACCACGGCGAGCGCCAGGTCGTGCCCGACATGCGCGTTGATACCGGCCAGGGCGAACTGCAGCGGGCGTACGCCGGGA
>DATCWZ010000650.1:0-7472 GCA_036566065.1 Streptomyces sp.
GTGGATGACCTCGGAGACGATCACCGCGAGATCGCTGCGGGCGGCTGCGATGGCGCGGCGCAGCGGATCGCTGTCGCACAGCCGGAATGTACGGTTCACGGCGTGCCCGCCGATGCCGTGCTCGTCGAAGGAGACATCACCTGCGTGCACCGCGATCCGCATCCGCAGAAGCGGGTCCCCGCGCCGCCGGCGGCCCAGCGCGGTTTCGAGCCGGGGCAGGATCTCGCCCAGCACGACCGCCTTGGGGATCTGCTGCGGGATGACCACGAGCAGCCCGTCGCCGCGGTCCTCGTGTACGCAGGCGGCCCAGGACTGTTCGGTGAAGGCGTCCTGAAACTCGTCGTACATGGCCTCTCGCGTCCGCATCTGCTCGGTGCCATCACGGGAACTGAACCGTTCGACGTCGGCGACGAGGAGGGTGGCGTGCGTGGGCGGCCCCGGGACGGGCCGGCCGGCCACTGGCCGCGGGACCCGGTCGGCGCTCATGACGGGATCGGGATTCCGCCGACCTTCAGGTTGCCCGTCCGGCTGTCCACGAGGGACAGGAAGACGCCGCCGGCCAGTTTGACCCAGCCGTAGTCCGACTGCTTCATCTGCCACCGGCCGCCGGACCAGGTGAGCGGGACGGTGCCCTGCTGCTTGCCGTCCCAGCTCAACGGGGTCTGCGCACTGGTGCCGCTGAGGGCGGTCTTGCCGATGCCCACGTGCTCGACCTTGTCGCGGTAGTCCTGGCTGCGGCCGGCGAACGCGCCCTTGATGGAATTCGCGCAGCCCGAGTCGCCGGGTGCGACGAGCACGCACCAGGCGTCCGCGTCGCCCACCCGTTCCGCGGTACGGATCTGCTCGGTGGTGTGGCGCGCGCCCCCGGCACCGGGCTCGCTGACCACGGACACGTCGACGCTGCTGTCCGGTGAGGCCACGACGACCCCGCCGTACACCGACAGCCCGATGACCACCGCGGCCACGGCGCTGGACGCGACCCGGTGGCCGCGGATGGTCTGCTTGATCTTGGTGATGTTGATGTCGCGCCCGGCGATCTTCGAGCGGCTGACGCGAAGGTTTCCTCCGGCTTGGAAGGTGAGGTTTCTGTTGCCTCTGACGAGAGGCTTGTTCCCTGCGTCTGGCTGGTCAGTCACATCCGTCTCCTGGCCCCACTTCTGAACGTGGAGGCATCAGACCAGGTCGATCGGGAACAAAAAGCGTCATCTGACGCCGTACCGAGCAGACTTAACTCATAGTTACTTCATGGCAATCGTACGTTTCTGGGGCATGCTGGATGATGCGGAGAAAGCGGAGCTCCGACGCTTCGGACGCGAACGCGCGTACAAGCCCGGCGAACGCGTCGTGGCCGAGACGGACACGGACCGCTGGACGGGCGTCATCGTCGACGGCGTGTGCCGGGTCACGGGCAACCGCGGCGACGGCAGCCGTTCCTACCTGGCGGCCCGGGGACCGGGCGACATCATCGGGGAGATGGCGTCCCTGAGGGAGAGGCGCCGCACGGCGGAGGTGACGGCACTGACGAGGACGGTGGTCCATGTCCTGCCCGCGTCGAAGTTCCAGCGCCTGCTGGAACTCCACCCCGGCATCACCCGCCACCTGCTGAACGTCGCCCTGGACCGGCTCCACGAAGCCGACCAGAACCGCACCGATCTCGCGGTGGCGGCGACGGAGTTACGGCTGAACCGCATGCTGCTGCGTCTGGTGCACGCGGAAGGCGTCCCCACCCGGAACCCCCGCTGCGTGACCCTGACCGGGGTCGCCCAGACGGACCTGGCCGAATGGTGCGGGGTCAGCCGGACCTCCGTACAACGGCAGTTGAGGCGCCTGACCGAGCTCGGCGTACTCCGTCCGGGCCCCCGATACCGCCAACTGACCATCCTGGACACGGCGGAACTGACGGCATACAGCCGCGAGCCGTGACTCAGCTCCGCTGCACTGCGGCAAGACCCTTGTGCAGGTCCTCGGTGTTCATCACCGGCTGGATCTCGATCTGGGCGCCGAGACGCTCGAGGAGAGGCTCCGCGATGGAGGGCAACTGCGAACTGTCCTGCATGTCGAACACGAAGGTGCAGCATCGCCCGCCGTCCCCGGGGCCGAAGTAGGCCGCCTCCGGCTTGAGCCGGTCGGCCATCGACTGCATGATCTTCGTCAGCGTGCCGTTCCTGACGGCCTCGTTCGAGACCTCCGTGTCCATACGCGCTCTCAGCATGACCCTCATGGCACCGCTCCTCACGCCCGCCACGACCGGCACGGTTCGGCCCGCGCTCAAGAAGACCCGGCGGCGTCCAGCCCAGCTTCTCCGCGTGCGCCGGGCGCGGCAACATCACATCCGCCATGCGTGCGTCCACGACTGTCCTGTTGCTTTGCGCCCGCGTTACTTCGACCGAGTGAAGCTCGACCGGTTTGCTGCGGCCGTGCGTCAACAGTTGCGAGAGTCGGACGGGATCCCTGGAAATCGACGATAGGCACGGTGGTGTGCGTAAAACATCCACGGGCGGCCTCGCTTGTCAGGTTGCCGTCAGTCACGGTTCCATCGCGGTCCGCGTGCCTTCGTAGCGGGCCCACTACAGTGGATTCCGGGGAGAGGAGGTGGGTCATGGCGGACATCGATGCGCTGATTGATGCCTTCCTCGACGAGGACACCCGCTTCACGGTGCCGCTGTACACCCAGGAGGCTGCGGCGCGGTATCTGCATACTCCCGCATCAACTTTCCGCTCGTGGGCGCGTGGCTATCGCAACCACTTCCCGGACCGCCCGGACGTCGTTGGCGACCCCATGATCACTGCTAAGGGTGATCCGCGACGGGGCGCCTCCATCCCCTTCATCGGGCTTGCCGAGGGCATGTTCCTGTCGGCGCTGAGGGCGGCGCACGTCCCTATGCAGAAGATCCGCCCTGCCCTTGAGCTGGTCCGCGACCAACTTGGGGTGGAGCACGCGTTGGCTTCCAAGCGTCTCTATACCGATGGCGCGGAGTTGCTCTACGAGGTGAGTGATCACCTGGATGGCGACGAACGCATCGAGCCCCGCAAGGTCATCGTGCTGCGGAATGGGCAGTACGTCTTCCGCGAGGTCGTCGAGCGCTTCATGAAGCAGATCAGCTACGACTCCGACGGCGTAGCCGGCTATGCCAACCGGGTGCTGTTGCCGGGCTGGGAGGTCGCAGAGGTCGCGGTTAAACCGGCGGTCAACTTCGGCCAACCGTACTTTGTGCACAACGGCACTCCGCTGTCACTGGTCGAGGATGCGCTCAAGGGAGGCGTTTCCTGCGGCGAGGTGGCTGCCGCGCATGGGCTGCCCGACGACCAGGTCGCCGAGGTCGACTACTACCTCCGTATCGCCGCGTGAGCGGCTCGGTGCCGTTGAGGTTGTTCCTGGACCGCAGCACCAACGGCGACGACTTCGTCAAGGGTATGAAGGATCTGTGCCCCGACACCGTGTCCATATGGTGAGAGGTACGGCGTCAAGGCCGCCGAGGATGTCCAGGACACCGTGTGGCTGGCCGAAGCCGCGAAGGAGAAGAGGATCTGCGTCGGAGCCGATAAGAAGATCCTCTCTCAAGCCCGGCCGTCGGAGATCGCTGCGGTTCTCAAACACGGGGTCCGTTACCTCGTGTACGCCAACAACAACCTGAGGCCCACCGACCAGCTCAAACTCTTCAGCACCCTCCTACCTGACATTCGGGAGTTGGCGGGAACTCCTGGTCCTTGGGCCTACACCATGGCCCAGCACGGGCTGGTTCTGCTGCCGCGCGAGGAACTGGAGAAGCGCCTGGTTCGCGCTGCCAAGTGCATGGGCATGCACCCAGGTTGACACCACCCGGGTTCGGGCCGAACAACCGCCCCGGTGTACGACGGTGACGGTGAGGCGGTTGCACCCCTGCGCAGCCCTGCCTCCGAGTCACCCACGTACGGCGGTCGGGACAACTCGTGCTGAACGATGGTGCCTACGAACGTAATTGCGACTTCTGGGGTGCTGGTTCCTGCCGGTCGGGAGGGTGGCGGTGCCGGGCGGGGGCAGCGGAGGGCGAAGGTCGAGGCAGGGTGCCCGATGAAGGTATTGTGCGCAGGTATGTTATGGGATGAGGGTGGACGTCCGCGCCACCTCGCGGCGTTCCGGCCGCGGGAGCGACGTTGGCTGCTGCGGGCGGTCGGGGGCTTCGATGATCCGGGTGCGGTCGGGAGCACGTCCGTACCGGCAAAGCCCTTTGAGCCGACATGATCATCAAGGAGATCCAGACTGGACTGGAACAGTGGGCCGCGCGGGTTGACGACACCAAACGGCGTGTCCGTGAGGCCGGCCCGGCGGAGAAGGCGAGCCGCGTCCGTTACGCGGCCCAATGCCGCCGCGAGGCGTTCAAGTACCTGGCGATGGCGTGCGCGTCCCTGAGGAGCTGGCCGGGCAGGGAGCAGATCGGCGATCAGGGCGTCCAGTCCGCCCACCGCATCCTCCTGGCCATGGACGGACCGGAGATCCGGAAGGTCCTGCCTCTGGTCACCGCGGCGGCGGAGAAGCGCCGCATCCCCAGCGGCTTCCTGGCCGAGGCCACCGACGCGCTGTGCGTCGCTGAAGGACGGCCTCAGGTGTACGGCACCGTGGCCGGCCATCCGATCGCCGACGAGGCACGTGTTGACGCGCTGCGTGCCATGTTGGGGTTGCGTCCACTGGCTCCCCAGCCCCTGCTTCTCGACGCGCCCACGGCCCGGAAGCCGCGGTTCGATGAGCCACCGAGTCCCGAACTGGCCGTCCTGGACGGGCTCTTGCGGGACCTCCCGGCGGTGGGGCCGCTGCCGCGCACCGTCCGGCCCACGGTTGCCGCGCATACGGCGTGGGGCTGCGCCTACTGCGGAGGCCCCGCCCAGACGGATGCCGTAGAGCTGGAGATCCGGGGACGCGTCTGGCGGATCTGCGGCCCTTGCGAACAGTGCCCGGATACGCCGGAAGACCGCCTGCTGGACATGCTGACGACCAAGGGCGGTGTTCCGGAGGCCGAAGCGCGGTACGTATCCAGACTGGCCCGGCACGAGGGCTGGCGGCTGCCGATGCGCTACCACCAGCCCACTGCCCGCCCCAACCACCGCCCCCGCCCCCGCTGGGACCACATCCCGGACAGGGCAGTCACCAAACTGGTCACCTTCGCCGAACAGAGGCGCCCCGCCATCACCCCCGTGGTTATGCCGGCACAGCGCACGGCCCCGCCGCCATCCCCGTACCCCGGCCTGCTCGTGTCGGTCAAGGCACGGGGCCTGCTGTCTCTCCCGCCCGATCAGCGACTGAGCCCCACGCAGGTGGGCAAGGCACTCCAGATGGCGCCTGGGAACCTTGAAGACCACGGGCTGGTAATCAGGAATGTCCGGGACCTCCGGGCGGTCTTCGCCACGCCACCGCGATGGCTGGTGGACTTCCACATGACCATGGCGGCCAGGCGGGCGGCCAACCAGGCTCGTCAGCGGGCGCGAGCCGCGACAGCCGAAACCGAGCGTGCCACCGAGCCGCCCACCGCACCTGCCTCGACGGGTGAGCCCCCTCGGATGGGCCCGCCCCATCCGCTCATGCTGATTTCGAGCCGGGCGGAACGGACGCTGGCCAGGCCTCCCGGCGAGCGGCTGCAGCCCACACAGGTAACCAAAGCACTCCAGATCGCCCACGCCACGACTGTGAAGGCACACCTGAACGTGCAGACCGTCGGCGAACTCGCCGCGCTCTTCCACGACCCGCCGGACTGGCTCCTGGAACTCCACTGCAAACTCGCGGCCCAGCGGGCAGGAAACCCCGTCCCGCAGGGGGGCCATAACCCCGAAACCGCCACGTCAAGCGCTGAGCCGCTTTCCTCGGTCCCTCTCGGTGGCGACGGCGGTGGCGGAGAGGAGCGTTGCCGCGGCGAGGCTGCCCCAGAGGGCGGCCGAGCCGCGGGAGGCGAGAGCGGTGATGACCGCCGGGGAGACGGCGAGTCCGAAGCCTGTGGAGAGCTGGAAGCGGGCGAGGGCGCGTCCCAGGACACGGGCGGGGGCGAGGACGGTGACGAGCGCGGTGGCGCTGCCGGCGTAGATGATCTCGCCGAGGGTGCAGACCACGGACACCGCGGAGACGGCCGGGGTGCCCCAGCCGTCTCCAAGTGAGGTGGCCGCGAGGAAACCGAGGTAGGACGCGGCGAGTACCACGCCCGCGAGAGCCATCATCGCCCGCCGGGAGAAGCGGGACAACATGACGGTGACCGGCACCTGAAGGGTGACCACCAGCACCGTGTTCGACACGAAGACGGCTGCCGGCCACACCGGGGACGCGTGAAACTGCGTCACCAGGACCAGAGGGAGCGCGATTTCGGGGATGTTGAAGCAGAAGGCGTAGACCACGTTGGCGGTGAGCAGCGCGAGCATCCGGGGCTCGGGCTCGCCGTCCCGGTCCTCGGCCGGGGCATCGGCCTGCGCCGGGTGTGCGCGCACGTGGACCGACCATGCCAAGGCGGCTGCCGCGAGGTAGGCGAGAGCGGTGACAACCGCCAGCGCCCGCAGTGCGGTGGTGCCGCCGGCCAGGCATACGGTGGCGAGGAGTGCCCCGACGCCCAGGGCGGCGTTGCGCAGGGCGCGGCCGGCCGCGAGAGCGGCGTCGCGTTCGCGGCCGTGGGCGACCGTGGCCACGAGGGCCGCATGGGCGGCCGGAAACGCCTGGTTGCCGATGCCGAGAAAGAGTGCCGCTGTCGTGAACGGCCATACGTGCCCCTCAGGGGCGGCCAGCAACAGCGCCACACCCAGCACCCGTACCAGCATCGACGCTGCCACGACCGTGCTGCGTGCGCCCCGGTCCAGCCATCGGCCGACCGCGGGCATGCACACCAGACCCACGACGATGCCGACCGTCATGGCAATGCCGGTGGACGACGCGGACAGCCTCAGCACCAGCACCCCGTAGAGCAACAGGAAGGGCCGCAGCAAGCCGGTGCCCAGCGCGTCCACGGCCACGGCGACGGCATAGCGGGGGCCTCCGGACGCCCGGACGAGGGCACGTGGCTGGATCTTGGTGGTCGTGGTTGCCATGGCGTCAACGGTGCGTTCGCCCGCCACGCCGACTGCGTCGGTTGACGGACACCGTCAATCGACGCGGCCGTCGGCCATCCGGCCAGCGATGATGAGGGAATGACGCTGAGGATCGACATCGGCGGCTCACCGGCCGGGCGGCTGCGGTTCGTTGCCTCCCCGCTGGCCGAACTGACCGCGATGCTGCACGTGCTGGCCGAACCCGCGCATCACCCGCGGCTCGCCGGGTGGGCCGGGGACGTCTGGGCGGGACTGCGGCCGGAACTGGCCGAGCGGCTCAGGGAAGCGGAGTTCCTCTGGCGTTCCTCACGTGCCGACTTCCTGGTCCCCGCCCGCCCACGGCCGACCCTTGCCGAGGAACTGGACGACGTGGACCGGATCGACGATGAAACCTATGTGGCCGCCGCGCTCATCACCTCGTGCGGCAGCAACCGGGT
>DATCWZ010000754.1:0-6375 GCA_036566065.1 Streptomyces sp.
GCACCCGCCGGCACCGCGGCGACGAGTGCGGCGATGGTGGCCAGGCCCGCCGCGGCGGCGAGCACGCGCCCGGGCGCGCGTTTCTTCTGTGGAGTGGCTTCTGGAGTCGCTGACATCGGTCCCCTTATGGAGTGCAGCGTGAGGGTCGGGAAGTGCTGACACATCTGGATCCTGCGAGCCGCAGCCTAGAGTCAACGCGCGTAGCGCAACAGACGTTTGAAGGTGAAGAGCGTGCCGACTCCCGGCACACACCCCTCCCGCACACACCCCTCCCGAACCCCGTCCCCGTACGCTCGTACACATGACGATGGACGCACCCCTCCCCTCCCCCGGACGCGAGATCCAGGCCCTCGACACCCTCACCCCCGAGCAGGCCGACGCCGTCAGCGCCCTGCTCGCCGAGGCGGCCGGGACCGATGACAGCGAGGCGGTCTCCGAGCAGGGGCGGCTCCGGCTGCGGGGCGGGCACCGCGACGGCGTACGGCACTTCCTGCTCACCGCCGACGGTGTGCTCGCCGGATACGCACAACTGGAGGACACCGACCCCGTCGAGGCCCCGGCCGCCGAGCTCGTCGTTCACCCGGCCCACCGCGGCCACGGCCACGGACGGGCCCTGGGAGCAGCCCTGCTCGCCGCGACGGGCAAGCGGCTGCGTGTCTGGGCGCACGGCGGCAAGTCCGCGGCCCGGCATCTGGCCCAGGTCCTCGGCCTGTCCCTGTTCCGCGAACTGCGCCAGTTGCGGCGCCCGTTGGACCCGCAGGCCATCCCCGAACCGGTGCTGCCCGCGGGCGTCACGGTCCGCACCTTCGTGCCCGGCCAGGACGACGCCGCCTGGCTCGCCGTGAACAGCGCCGCCTTCGCCCACCACCCCGAGCAGGGCTCCCTGACGCAGCGGGACCTCGACGACCGCAAGGCGGAACCCTGGTTCGACCCGGAGGGCTTCTTCCTCGCCGAACGCGACGGCGCGATCATCGGGTTCCACTGGACCAAGGTGCACGCCGACGCCCACGAGCCGCTCGGCGAGGTCTATGTCGTCGGCATCCTGCCGTCCGCCCAGGGCGGCGGGCTCGGCAAGGCGCTCACCGCGATCGGGCTGCGGCATCTGGCCGCCCGGGGCCTGCGGACCGCGATGCTCTACGTCGACGCCGACAACCCGGCCGCGCTGTCCGTGTACGAGGGCATGGGCTTCACCACCCACGAGGTGGACCTGATGTACCGCACGGAGTCCTGACGGAGTCGCCAAGGGGCGGCGTCGCTTGACGCCGCCCCTTCTTTGCTGCACCCTTCCACTACTCAATTAGTGAAAGGGGGAAACATGGCAGAGTCCGCAGCGGTCGAGTTCCGCATCGACCGACGCAGCGGCGTCGCCACCTACCTCCAGATCGTCCAGCAGACCAAGCAGGCTCTCCGCATGGGCCTGCTGGAGCCGGGCGACCGGCTGCCCACGGCCCGCGAGGTCGTCGAGGCCACGGCCATCAATCCGAACACCGTGCTCAAGGCATACCGCGAGCTGGAGCGCGAGGGTCTCGTCGAGGCCCGCCGCGGCCTGGGCACCTTCGTACGCCGCACGCTCGGCAGCGCGGCGTCGGCCGCCGACGCGCCCCTGCGCGCCGAACTCGCCGACTGGACCCGCAGGGCCCGCGCGGCAGGACTGGACAAGGACGACGTGAGCGCGCTCTTCACCGCCGTACTGAACAGCACATTCGAGGGGGACCAGAACTCATGACAGGCGCCGCGATCGAGGCGACCGGCCTCGGTATGAAGTACGGACGAAAGGGCGCACGGGCCCTGTACGACTGCTCGTTCCGGCTGCCCGCCGGACACATCTGCGCCCTCGTCGGGCCGAACGGCGCCGGGAAGTCCACGCTGCTCTCGCTGGCCGCCGGGCTGCTGCGGCCGGCCGAGGGCTCCATACGCGTCCTCGGCACCTCCCCCGCCGCCGCCCGCCCGCGCATCGCGTACGTGGCCCAGAACAAGCCGCTGTACCCGCAGCTCACCGTGGCCGACACCCTGTACACCGGCCGCGAACTCAACCCCGGCACCTGGGACCCCGCCGTCGCGGACCGGATCGCCGGGCCCCTCCCGCAGAGCGCCAGGGTCCGGTCGCTCTCCGGCGGCCAGCGCACCCGCCTCGCCCTCGCGCTCGCCCTGGGCAAGCGGCCCGAACTGATGCTGCTGGACGAGCCGATGGCCGACCTCGATCCCCTGGCTCGTCACCAACTGATGGGCGCTCTGATGGCCGAGGCGGCCGAGCACTCCACCACCATCGTGATGTCCTCGCACATCCTCACCGAGCTGGAGGGCGCCTGCGACTTCCTCCTGCTCGTCGACGGCGGCCGCGTCCGGCTCGGCGGCGAGACCGACGACATCGTCGGCGCGCACGCCCTGCTCACCGGCCAGGTCCGCGACCTCGCCCCGCACACCGTCGTCGAGTCCCGCACCACGGGGCGCCGGCTGACCGCTCTCGTACGGACAGCGGGTCCGGTGGACAGCACCGCCTGGGACAGCGCCGAGCCGTCTTTGGAGGAGCTGCTCCTCGCCCATCTGCGCTCCCCGGACGCGCCGCCGCTGCTCACCCCGAGCGCGAGCACGGCCCCCGAGGCGGTGCCGGCCGCATGAGCGCCCTTACCCTGTACGGCTCCGCCTTGCGGGGCCCGGTCCGTGTGGTCGTACGCCAGCACAAGCGGGCTCTGATCATCGCGGGCGTGCTCGTACTCGCCGTGATCGGCGTCCTGACCGGCGCCACGCTGTGGAACTCCCATCTCACCACCACCTTCGAGGCAGGCCCGTGTTCCGGAGCGGGTGACCCCGGACGCGGCTGCTACCAGCGGGTCCGCGACCACCTGGACGCCGTGATGGCGTTCAGCAGACTGCTCATGTACACGTCGCTGCTGCTGACCGCTCTGCCCGCGCTCGCCGCCGGGTTCATCGCAGGCCCGATGATCGCCAGGGAACTGGAGACCGGTACGTACAAAGTGGCCTGGACGCAATCCGTGACGCCGACCCATTGGCTGGCCGCCAAGCTCGCCGTCCCGGCCGTACTGAGCCTCGCCTGCGTGTCCCTACTGTCTGGCGTCGTCGGCTGGACCCGGTCCCATACGAGTACCGACTACCCGGTCGAATGGTTCAACCCCCCGGTCTTCTCCGCCACGGGGACCGCACCGCTCGGCTACACCCTGCTCGGCCTCGCGGCCGGCGCGCTCACCGGGCTGCTGATACGCCGCACGGTCGCCGCCATGTCCGCGGCGGCACTGGCCACCGGTGCCGTGATCGTGCTCATGGCAACCCTGCGCCGCGGTCTGTGGCCCGTCCGCACGGTGTCCGGCGCGTCTCTCGACGTGGACGGCGATATCTGGTGGTTGAACGTGGGGCGTATCACCGGGGACGGTGAACGGCTTCCCATCGACATGTGTATGAATATTGACGACAAAGCCGAGTCCCGATGCCTGGCCGACCACGACATCACCGGGACCTACCTCGACTACCACCCCGCCTCGCATTTCTGGCCGCTCCAGCTCATGGAGACCGGCATCCTGCTCGCGCTCGCCGCCCTGGCCGTCGCGCTCGCCTTCCGGGTGCTGCGGCGCCGCCACGGCTGAGAAACCGGGGCTCCTGTCCCTGTCCGGGCCCCGGGGGCTGCCCGGACAGGGGACTTTCCCGGTTCCGGAGCGCCGCGGAAGCCGAACGCGCGGAACAATGGATTCATGAGCCAGCAGCCCAGCTCCGAGGTACCGGTCCAGCCCCAGCCGTCCGTCGGCTCACTCGCCGCGCACCGGCCGTACGCCGTCGCCACACCGGGCACCCGGGCGGCCGGCCTCTCCATGGCCGCCGACCTCGACCCCGGCCTGGACAACGATCCCGACACGTACGAACCGGACACGGACAGCGACGAACTGCCCCAGGGCCGCTTCCTGGACCGGGAGCGCAGTTGGCTCGCCTTCAACGAACGAGTGCTCGAACTGGCCGAGGACCCCGCCACGCCCCTCCTGGAGCGGGCCAACTTCCTCGCGATCTTCGCCTCGAACCTGGACGAGTTCTTCATGGTCCGCGTCGCCGGGCTCAAGCGCCGCATCGCCACCGGAGTCGCCACCCGCTCCGCCTCCGGCCTCCAGCCCCGCGAGGTGCTCGACCTGATCTGGACCCGCTCCCGCGAGCTCATGGCCCGGCATGCCGCCTGCTACCAGCAGGACGTCGCCCCCGCCCTGTCCGACGAGGGCATCCAGCTCATCCGGTGGCCGGAACTGACCGAGAAGGAACAGGCCCGCCTGTTCACCTTCTTCCGGCAGCGCGTCTTCCCCGTCCTCACCCCGCTCGCCGTGGATCCGGCGCACCCCTTCCCGTACATCTCGGGGCTCTCCCTCAATCTCGCGGTCGTCGTACGCAACCCGGTCAGCGGCCACCGCCACTTCGCCCGCGTCAAGGTGCCGCCGCTGCTGACCCGCTTCCTGGAGGCGTCCCCGCAGCGCTACGTCCCCATCGAGGACATCATCGCCGCGCACCTGGAAGAGCTCTTCCCCGGCATGGAGGTCCTGGCCCACCACATGTTCCGGGTCACCAGGAACGAGGACCTGGAGGTCGAGGAGGACGACGCCGAGAATCTGCTCCAGGCCCTGGAGAAGGAACTCATGCGGCGCCGCTTCGGCCCGCCGGTCCGCCTGGAGGTCGAGGAGTCCATCGATCCGTACGTCCTCGACCTGCTCGTACGCGAACTGAACATCTCCGAGGCCGAGCTCTACCCGCTGCCCGGCCCCCTCGACCTCACCGGCCTCTTCGGCATCGCGGGCCAGGACCGGCCCGAACTGAAGTTCCCCCCGTTCATCGCGGGCACCCATCGCGATCTCGCTGAGGTCGAGTCCGCGTCCGCCCCCGACATCTTCGCCGCCCTGCGCGAACGCGATGTCCTGCTGCACCACCCGTACGACTCCTTCTCCACCTCCGTCCAGGCGTTCCTCGAACAAGCGGCCGGTGACCCCCAGGTCCTCGCCATCAAGCAGACCCTCTACCGCACCTCCGGCGACTCCCCCATAGTCGACGCCCTCATCGACGCAGCCGAATCCGGCAAGCAGGTCCTCGTCCTCGTCGAGATCAAGGCCCGCTTCGACGAGCAGGCCAACATCAAATGGGCCCGCAAACTGGAAGAGGCCGGCTGCCATGTCGTCTACGGCCTGGTCGGCCTGAAAACCCACTGCAAGCTCTCCCTCGTCGTCCGGCAGGAGGGCGACACCCTGCGCCGCTACTCCCACGTCGGCACCGGCAACTACCACCCCAAGACCGCCCGGCTGTACGAGGACCTCGGCCTGCTCACCACCGACCCCCAGGTCGGCGCCGACCTCTCCGACCTCTTCAACCGGCTCTCCGGCTACTCCCGCCGCGAGACCTACCGCCGGCTCCTGGTCGCCCCGAAGTCCCTGCGGGACGGGCTGATCGCCCGCATCAACAAGGAGGTCACCCACCACCGCGCCGGACGTCCCGCCTTCGTCCGTATCAAGGTCAACTCCATGGTCGACGAGGCCGTCATCGACGCCTGCTACCGGGCCGCGCAAGCGGGCGTGCCCGTCGATGTCTGGGTACGCGGCATCTGCGCGATCCGGCCCGGCGTCACCGGGCTCTCCGAGAACGTCCGCGTCCGCTCGGTCCTCGGCCGGTTCCTCGAACACTCCCGGGTGTTCTCCTTCGGCAACGGGGGCGAGCCCGAGGTCTGGTTCGGCAGCGCGGACATGATGCACCGCAACCTCGACCGGCGCATCGAGGCCCTGGTCCGGGTCACCGACCCCGCGCACCGCGCGGCCCTCAGCCGGCTGCTGGAAACCGGCATGGCCGACACCACCTCCTCCTGGCACCTCGGGCCCGACGGGAACTGGACCCGGCACTCCACCGACGCGGACGGGCAGCCACTGCGGCACGTGCAGGAGATGCTGATCGACTCCCGGAGGCGGCGGCGTGCGACGCCCTGACACGGCGCGGGACCCGGTCCTCGCGGCGGGCTGCGTCCTGTGGCGCGTCTCGCCGCCGGACGGCGTGCTGCGGGTGTGCCTGGTCCACCGGCCGCGCTACGACGACTGGTCGTACCCGAAGGGCAAGCTGAAGCGGGGCGAGAGCGCGCTGGAGGGCGCGGTACGGGAGGTCCTGGAGGAGACGGGGTACCACTGTGTGCCGGGGGCCGAGCTTCCGACGGCCCGGTATCTGGCCCGGGGGCGGCCGAAGGAGGTCCGGTACTGGGCGGCCGAGGCGACGACAGGCAGGTTCACGCCCAACGCGGAGGTGGACCGCCTGGCCTGGCTCACCCCGGCGGCCACCCACAACCGCCTGACCCGCCCGGCGGACCACGCCCAACTCGCCGCGTTCCTGTCCCCCCGCAACGGGTAGGTCGCCCTT
>DATCWZ010000282.1:0-2674 GCA_036566065.1 Streptomyces sp.
GGCCCTGCCCGCGAGGCGGGCCCGCACGGAGCGCTCCGCGAGCAGCTGGCAGCGCTCCAGGAGTGCGGCGGCGACCGGTGCGCCGCGCACCGAGCGCAGGGCGGCGAGATCGTCGGGCCGGGGGTCGTAACCGGCGGCCAGGGCGTCCTGGAGCAGCTCCAGATAGCCGGTGAGCGAGCCGGGCAGGGCGTCGCGGTAGCGGGCGAGATCGGCGAGGAGGAACGCGCGCAGCCTGCCTGCCTCGCTCACCGCCTCATCGACCGCGCCCGCGAGCCGCAGGCAGTCCCGGACGTCCTCGTCCGGCAGGGGCGTGGGGTGGAGGGCACTGGCGATGGCGCGGCGGAGCACACGCAGCTCGTCCGCGCTGAACGCCATGCCGCCGCGTGATCCGTAGGGCGTGGGCATAACACGACGATACGTGATAAATGGACAAAATCCGCTTAACTGGCCGCCCGGCGGCGCGGCGCCCGCCGCTGGGCCTCCGGTCCGTTCCCGCAGGTGGCCGCGGGCGCCGGCTACATCCGGGCCAGGTTGCGCTCGTACACGAGGCGCAGCCCGATGAGTGTCAGCCAGGGCTCGTGCTCGTCTATGACGGAGGACTCCCCCAACACCATCGGCGCAAGGCCGCCGGTCGCGATCACGGTGACGTCGTCGGGGTCGGCCGCCAGTTCCTTTTTCATCCGGGTCACCACGCCGTCGACCTGGCCCGCGAAGCCGTAGATGATGCCGGACTGCATCGCTTCCACGGTGTTCTTGCCGATCACGCTGCGCGGCCTTGCCACCTCGATCTTGCGGAGCTGGGCGCCCTTGATGCCGAGTGCCTCGACCGAGATCTCGATGCCGGGGGCGATGACACCGCCCGTGTACTCGCCGCGGGCGGAGACCGCGTCGAAGGTGGTGGCCGTGCCGAAGTCGACAACGATCGCCGGGCCGCCGTAGAGCTCGACCGCGGCGACCGAGTTGATGATGCGGTCCGCGCCGACCTCCTTCGGGTTGTCCACCAGGATCGGCACGCCGGTCTTGATGCCGGGCTCCACGAGGACGGAGGGCACATCGCCGTAGTAGCGGCGGGTCACCTCGCGCAGCTCGTGCAGCACCGACGGGACGGTCGCGCAGATCGCGATGCCCTCGATCCCGTCCCCCAGCTCGACACCGAGCAGCGGGTGCATGCCCATCAGTCCCTGGAGCAGCACGGCGAGCTCGTCGGCGGTGCGCCGGGCGTCGGTGGAGATGCGCCAGTGCTCCACGATCTCCGGCCCGTCGAACAGGCCGAGGACCGTATGCGTGTTGCCGACGTCGATAGTGAGCAGCATCAGGCGCCGGCCCCGTCGGTGGACACATCGGCGTCGCGGAAGTCCAGGCCGATGTCAAGGACCGGCGAGGAGTGGGTGAGCGCCCCGACGGCCAGGTAGTCGACACCCGCGTCGGCGTAGGCGCGCGCGGAGTCGAGTGTGAGCCGGCCGGACGACTCCAGCACGGCCCGGCCGGCGGTGAGCGCGACCGCCTCGGCCGTCAGCGCCGGGGTGAAGTTGTCCAGCAGGATCAGGTCGGCACCGGCGTCGAGCACCTCGCGCACCTGCTCCAGGGTGTCGACCTCGACCTCGATCGGCACCTCGGGGAACGCCTCGCGGACCCGCTTGAACGCCTCGGCGACCCCGCCCGCGGCGATCACATGGTTGTCCTTCACGAGGGCGGCGTCGACGAGCGACATCCGGTGGTTGACGCCGCCGCCGCAGCGCACCGCGTACTTCTCCAGCGCGCGCAGCCCCGGAGTCGTCTTGCGGGTGTCACGGACCCTGGCCTTGGTGCCTTCGAGCACATCGGCCCACGCCCGGGTCGCGGTCGCGATGCCGGAGAGCCTGCAGAGCAGGTTCAGCGCGCCGCGCTCGCCGGTGAGCAGGTCGCGGGTGCGGGTGGTGACGGTCAGCAGCTTCTGGCCGGGTACGACGCGGTCGCCGTCCTCGACATGGCGCTCGACCTCGAACGCCTCCGTACAGACGATGGACAGGACGGCCTCGGCGACCCGCAGACCCGCGACGACGCCCGCCTCACGCGCGGTGAAGTCGCCGGTGGCGACGGCCTCCTCGGGGACGGTCGCCACGGTGGTGACGTCCACACCGCCGTAGAGGTCCTCCTCGATCGCCACATGGGCGATGTCCTCGACCTGGACGGGGTCCAGGCCCGCGTCCGCGAGCAACTGGGCCAGGGCGGGGTCCAGGCCGCACTCCAGGTCGTCCGGGTCGTAGCCCTCGGACCCGCCGCAGCCGCAGTCGTCGCCGCAGCAGTCCGCGGACTGCGCGGGCGCGCCGATCTGGATCAGCGGTACGTCCACGGGCGTCGGGCGCGGGTTCTCTTCGGGCGTGCTCACGGTTACGGCTCCTCGGGGGCGTCGGCGAGTGGTTCGGGGATGCTGGGGAGTCCAGCGCGGGTCATGCGGTGCCCGCGTTCTTCTGGCGCACGGGGCGTACGGGCGGGAAGTCCACCGATTCGGTGCGGCGGACGACGAGGCTGCGGTCGGGTTCCATCCGTACGACGATGTGGCGGCGCCAGTCCGCGTCGTCGCGCTCGGGGTGGTCCTCGCGCCAGTGGCAGCCGCGGGTCTCCTCGCGCTCCAGGGCGGCGGCGACCAGGACCCGGGCGACCAGGAGCAGGTTGGTGACCTCCCACGCCTCGA
>DATCWZ010000867.1:0-3284 GCA_036566065.1 Streptomyces sp.
CCTGACGATCCCCAGTGCCCGCGGCATCGCGCCGGGCAACGGCGCCGCGGTGGAGGTCGTACGGATCGCGACCGGCGCCGAGCCGCAGGTGGCGGGGAAGCCGCTGCCGCCGATGCACCGGGAGACCGTGCTGCGGACCGGGGCGAAGCGGCCGCTGGTCGTCGGGGACCGGCTGGACACGGACATCGAGGGTGCCTACAACGGGGGCGTCGACTCGCTGCTCGTCCTCACCGGTGTGACCGACGCCGCACAGTTGCTGGCCGCCGGGCCCAAGCACCGGCCGGCCTTCGTGGACCGGGACCTGCGGGGCCTGCTGACCGGGCATCCCGACGTGACCGCCGACGGCGGCCGGGTGCGCTGCGGCGGCTGGACGGCCGCGGTGCGCGGCGAGGCTCTCGTACTGGAGAGCGAAGGGGAGGACGTGCTGGACGGCCTGCGGGCGCTGTGCGGAGCGGCCTGGACGCACGCGGCGGAAGGCTCCTGCGGGCTCGACGCGGGGAAGGCGGTCGCCAGGCTCGGGCTGTAGAGGCCCTGGCCGGGGCGGTGTTCACGGCCGCCCCGGCGACCGCATGGAGGGGTTAGGCTAACCTAACCTCGTGTTGGTTGAGAGTCTTCCCGAATCGCGCGCCACCGCCGGACAGGCAGCCGCGCCGACGAAGCCCGCGTCCGCCGGGCGCCATTCGGTACGAGCCGTCGGGCTCCTGGCGGCGGTGGTGGCCCTCGCGCTGCTGTGCCTCGCCAGTATCGCCGTCGGCGCCAAGGCGATGCCCCTGTCCGACGTCTGGCACGGGCTGGTCGACCCATCGGGCACCCATGGCGATGTGCTCATACGCCAGGTACGCGTTCCGAGGACGGTGCTCGGCCTGCTCGTCGGCACGGCGCTTGGCCTCGCGGGCGCGGTGATGCAGGCCCTGACGCGTAATCCGCTCGCCGAACCGGGGCTGCTCGGCGTCAACGCGGGGGCGTCGGCGGCGGTCGTGTCCGCCATCAGCTTCTTCGGTGTCACCTCGCTGACCGGCTACGTCTGGTTCGCCTTCCTCGGCGCCGCGGTCGTCTCCGCGGCCGTGTACGTGCTCGGCGGCAGCCGGGCCGCGACCCCGGTACGGCTCGCGCTCGCCGGCACGGCGGCCTCCGCCGCGCTGTTCGGCTACGTCAACGCCGTACAGCTCATGGACTCCGCGGCCCTGGACCGGCTGCGGTTCTGGACCGTCGGATCGCTCGCCTCGGCCGACATGGACACCGTCGGCAAGGTGTGGCCGTTCATCGTGCTCGGAGTCCTGCTCTCGCTGCTCATCGCCCGGCCGCTGAACGCGATGGAGATGGGCGACGACACGGCCAGGGCCCTCGGCGCCCATCTGGCCCGCACCCGCGTCCTGGCGATGCTCGCCGTCACCCTGCTCTGCGGGGCGGCGACCGCCGCCTGCGGTCCGATCATCTTCATCGGGCTGATGATCCCGCACATGGTCCGCGCCCTCACCGGCCCCGACATGCGGTGGGTCCTGCCGTACGCGGCGGTGCTCTCGCCGGTCCTGCTGCTCGCCGCCGATGTGACCGGCCGGGTCGTCGCCCGCCCCTCCGAACTCCAGGTCGGCATCGTCACCGCGCTCATCGGTGGGCCCGTCTTCATCCATCTCGTACGCCGCAAGAGGATGGCCCAACTGTGAAGGCCACGCAGACCAGGACCGTCAGGGCCGTACGCACGGCCGGCGGGCTCTCCTTCCGGGTGGATGTACGCGCCTGCGTCGTCGTCGCCCTGCTCGCCGCGCTGGCCGCCGCGACCGCCGTCGTCCTCATCGGCACCGGCGACTACGCCATGACACCCGGCGAGGTCGTCACCACGCTCTTCGGCCACGGCACCTTCCAGCAGGAAGTCATCGTCATGGACCTGCGCCTGCCGCGGGCCCTGGTCGGCCTGCTGGTCGGCGCCGCCCTCGGAGTCGGCGGCGCCGTCTTCCAGACCGTGTCCCGCAACCCGCTGGGCAGCCCCGATGTGCTCGGCTTCAGCCAGGGTTCGGCCGTCGGCGCGCTCGTTGTCATCGTGCTCTTCCAGGGCGGCGCCACGGCGGTCGCCGGGGGCGCCGTGGCCGGGGGAGTGCTGACCGGCGCCGCGGTCTACGTACTGGCGTGGAAACGCGGTGTGCACGGCTACCGGCTCGTCCTCATCGGGATCGGCGCCGCCGCGATGCTCACTGCCGCGACCCACTACCTGATCACCCGGGCCAACCTGGTCGACGCCACCCGCGCCATCGTCTGGATGACCGGATCGCTCGACGGCCGCGACTGGGCCCAGGTCTGGCCGCTGCTGGCCGTCTGCGCCGCGCTGCTGCCCGTCGTGCTGGGGCACGGGCGGGCCCTGCGGGCCATGGAGATGGGCGACGACACCGCGTACGCGCTGGGAGTACGGGTGGAACGCGCCCGGCTCGTCCTGCTCGGCTGCGCCGTGCTCCTCGTCGCTGTGGCCACCGCGGCCGCCGGCCCCATCGTCTTCGTCTCGCTCAGCGCCCCGCAACTGGCCCGCCGGCTCACCAGGGCGCCCGGCGCCAACCTGGCATCGTCCGCCGCGATGGGCGCGGCGCTCCTGCTCGTCGCCGACTGGACCGCGATGAGCGCGTTCGGGGAGCGCCAGTTGCCCGTGGGCGTCGTCACCGGGGTGCTCGGCGGCTGCTATCTGCTGTGGCTGCTGGTGTCCGAGCGGAAGGCGGGCCGGATATGAGTCCCCACACCCAGCCGAACGAGCCGAACCAGCCGAACCACACCACCCCCGGGAGTACGACCATGCAGCGCCTGACAGCGGACTCGGTGACCCTCGGCTACGATCAGCGGATCATCGCCGAGGACCTCTCTGTCGAGATCCCCGACAACTCCTTCACCGTGATCGTCGGCCCCAACGCCTGCGGCAAGTCGACCCTGCTGCGCGCCCTGTCCCGGATGCTCAGGCCGAACCGGGGTCAGGTGCTGCTCGACGGCCAATCCATACACGCGCTGCCCGCGAAGAAGGTCGCCAAGACCCTCGGACTGCTGCCCCAGACCTCCATAGCCCCCGACGGCATCACCGTCGCCGACCTCGTCTCGCGCGGCCGCTACCCGCACCAGGGGCTGCTGCGCCAGTGGTCGGCCGAGGACGAACGGATCGTCGTGGAGTCCATGGAGTCGACCCGGATCAGTGACCTCGCCGACCGCTATGTGGACGAACTGTCCGGCGGCCAGCGCCAGCGGGTCTGGATCGCCATGGCCCTCGCCCAGCAGACCCCGCTGCTCCTGCTCGACGAGCCGACGACGTACCT
>DATCWZ010000776.1:0-4550 GCA_036566065.1 Streptomyces sp.
ATCGCGATGACCGACCACGGCAACCTGCACGGGGCGTACGACTTCTTCCACTCGGCCGTGAAGGCGGACGTGACCCCGATCATCGGCATCGAGGCGTATGTCGCGCCCGAGTCGCGCAAGCACAAGCGGAAGGTGCACTGGGGGCAGCCGCACCAGAAGCGCGACGATGTCTCCGGGTCCGGCGGTTACACCCACAAGACGATGTGGGCGGCGAACAGCACCGGGCTGCACAACCTCTTCCGGCTCTCGTCCGACGCGTACGCCGAAGGCTGGCTGCAGAAGTGGCCGCGCATGGACAAGGAGACCATCGCCCAGTGGTCCGAGGGCCTGATCGCATCCACCGGCTGCCCCTCCGGCGAGGTGCAGACCCGGCTGCGGCTCGGCCAGTTCGACGAGGCCCTCCAGGCCGCCTCCGACTACAAGGACATCTTCGGTAAGGGCAGGTACTTCCTGGAGCTGATGGACCACGGCATCGAGATCGAGCGCCGGGTCCGTGACGGACTCCTCGACATCGGCAAGAAGCTGGACATCCCGCCGCTGGTCACCAACGACTCGCATTACACCTACGCGCACGAGGCGAGCGCGCACGACGCGCTGCTGTGCATCCAGACCGGCAAGAACCTCTCCGACCCGGACCGCTTCCGCTTCGACGGCACCGGCTACTACCTCAAGACGACCGACGAGATGTACGCCATCGACTCATCGGACGCCTGGCAGCAGGGCTGCGCCAACACCCTGCTGGTCGCGCAGCAGATCGACACCGAAGGCATGTTCGTCAAGCGCGACCTGATGCCGAAGTTCGACATCCCGGAGGGCTACACCGAGATCACCTGGTTCCAGGAGGAGGTCCGGGTCGGGATGAACCGCCGCTACCCGGACGGCATCCCCGAGGACCGGCAGAAGCAGGTCGAGTACGAGATGGGCATCATCATCCAGATGGGGTTCCCGGGGTACTTCCTCGTTGTCGCCGACTTCATCATGTGGGCCAAGAACAACGGCATCGCGGTGGGCCCCGGACGCGGTTCGGCCGCCGGCTCGATCGTCGCGTACGCCATGGGCATCACCGACCTCGACCCCATCCAGCACGGGCTGATCTTCGAGCGCTTCCTCAACCCCGAGCGCATCTCCATGCCCGATGTCGACATCGACTTCGACGAGCGCAGGCGCGTCGAGGTGATCCGGTATGTGACGCAGAAGTACGGCGCCGACAAGGTCTCGCTGATCGGTACGTACGGCAAGATCAAGGCCAAGAACGCGATCAAGGACTCCGCCCGGGTCCTGGGCTACCCCTACGCGATGGGCGACCGCCTCACCAAGGCGATGCCCGCCGATGTCCTCGGCAAGGGGATCGACCTCAGCGGCATCACCGACCCCAAGCATCCGCGCTACAGCGAGGCGGGCGAGATCCGGGCGATGTACGAGAACGAGCCGGACGCCCGGAAGGTCATCGACACCGCCAGGGGCGTCGAGGGCCTGGTCCGGCAGATGGGCGTGCACGCGGCCGGTGTGATCATGTCCAGCGAACCCATCGTGGACCACGCCCCGGTCTGGGTGCGGCACACCGACAATGTGACCATCACGCAATGGGACTACCCGCAGTGCGAGTCGCTCGGGCTGCTCAAGATGGACTTCCTGGGCCTGCGCAACCTGACCATCATGGACGACGCCGTCAAAATGGTGAAGACCAACAAGGGCATCGACCTGGAGCTGCTCGCGCTGCCGCTGGACGACCCCAAGACGTACGACATGCTCTGCCGCGGTGACACGCTCGGGGTGTTCCAGTTCGACGGCACGGCGATGCGTTCGCTGCTGCGCCAGATGCAGCCCGACAACTTCGAGGACATCTCCGCCGTCTCGGCCCTGTACCGGCCGGGCCCGATGGGCATGAACTCGCACACGAACTACGCCGAGCGGAAGAACAACCGCCAGGAGATCACCCCGATCCACCCGGAGCTCGAAGAGCCGCTCAAGGAGGTCCTCGGCCTCACCTACGGCCTCATCGTCTACCAGGAGCAGGTCCAGAAGGCCGCCCAGATCGTCGCCGGGTACTCGCTCGGCGAGGCCGACATCCTGCGCCGCGTGATGGGCAAGAAGAAGGCCGATGAGCTCGCGAAGAACTTCGTGCGCTTCGAGGCCGGGGCGAAGGGGAAGGGCTTCTCCGACGAGGCCATCAAGGCTCTGTGGGACGTCCTGGTCCCGTTCGCCGGATACGCGTTCAACAAGGCGCACTCCTCCGCCTACGGCCTGGTCACCTACTGGACCGCGTACCTCAAGGCGAACTACCCGGCCGAGTACATGGCGGCGCTGCTGACCTCGGTCAAGGACGACAAGGACAAGTCCGCGGTCTACCTCAACGAGTGCCGTCACATGGGCATCAAGGTGCTCCCGCCCAATGTCAACGAGTCCCAGCCGAACTTCGCGGCCCAGGGCGACGACGTGATCCTCTTCGGCCTGACCGCCGTGCGCAACGTCGGCCAGAACGTCGTCGACTCGATCATCAGGACCCGCAAGGCGAAGGGGAAGTTCTCCTCGTTCCCCGACTTCCTCGACAAGGTCGAAGCGGTCGTCTGCAACAAGCGCACCATCGAATCGCTCATCAAGGCGGGCGCCTTCGACGAGATGGGCCACACCCGCAAGAGTCTCGTCGCCCACCACGAACCGATGATCGACAACGTGGTGCAGGTCAAGCGGAAGGAGGCCGAGGGACAGTTCGACCTCTTCGGCGGCGGCGACGAGAAGAGCGACGAACCGGCCTTCGGGCTCGACGTGGAGTTCTCCGACGTCGAGTGGGAGAAGGCGTATCTGCTCGCGCAGGAGCGGGAGATGCTCGGGCTGTACGTCTCCGACCACCCGCTCTTCGGCATGGAGCACATCCTGTCCGACAAGTCGGACGCGACGATCTCGCAGCTCACCGGCGGCGACCACGCCGACGGCGCGATCGTGACCATCGGCGGCATCATCTCGGGCCTCCAGCGCAAGATGACCAAGCAGGGCAACGCCTGGGCCATCGCCACCGTCGAGGACCTGGCGGGCTCCATTGACTGCATGTTCTTCCCCGCCACGTATCAGCTCGTCTCCACCCAGCTCGTCGAGGACACGATCGTCTTCGTCAAGGGGCGCCTCGACAAGCGCGAGGACATTCCCCGCCTGGTCGCGATGGAGATGCAGGTCCCCGACATCTCGGCGGCCGGGGCCAACGCCCCTGTCGTGCTGACCATTCCGACGGTCCGGGTGACCCCGCCCATGGTCAGCCGGCTCGGCGAGGTCCTCAGCAACCACCGGGGCGACACGGAGGTGCGGATCAAGCTCCAGGGGCCGCGCAAGACCACCGTGCTGCGGCTCGATCATCACCGGGTGAAGCCCGACCCGGCGCTGTTCGGCGATCTGAAGGTGCTGCTCGGCCCGTCCTGCCTGGCGGGCTGACACCCGGCGTACACCCTCCTGTTACGGGGGAGGGGCGCCCCGAGGCGTATACGGCGTATACGCGGGGCGCCCCTCGGGCATTCCGGCCGTGCTCAATCAGGTCGGGGCCGCGGTTCAGTTGTGGCCGAAGCGGCGCTGGTGCTTACGGGCAGCATCGGAGGGCGTGCCCTGAGCCTGCGACTGCGGCTGGTTCTGCGACTCGTACGCGGTCGACTTCGCCTCTTCCGACCCGCGCTCCGTCTCCGTCGTGCGCTCGTGCCGGGGGCTCTGCTTGCGGTTCTTGTTCTTGGCCATGGTGATGCCTCCTGTGGGGAATCTCGGGGCCAGGACCGCTGTCAGACTCACATAATGGATAATATGCCGCATGTTGGATCATTACCGTGCGTAGTTACGGGGTATGATCCGCCGTTTTCCGGATCCGCCACGCCGATGATCGAGTTCCGGACCTCAACCCCCACCCGGTCGGGCAGACTCGAAGGAACCCTGAACAACCCGCTCCCGATCGCCTGGAAGAAGGTGGAACGCGTGGACCGTTGCGTCGTCCTGGTGGACGCCGGCTACTTGCTGGGCGCAGCCGCGAGTCTGCTGGCAGGAGAGCCCGCCCGTTCCCGTATCACCGTCGACCACACGGCCCTGATCCAGGGCCTGCGCGAGCGTGCCGAGGCCGATACGGAACGGCCGCTGCTGCGCATCTACTGGTTCGACGGCGCTCCCGACCGCGTACCGCAGCCCGAGCACCGCAGACTACGGGTGATGCCCCGGGTGACGGTTCGGCTGGGGGCGCTCACCCGCAGTGACGGACGCTGGGCGCAGAAGGGTGTTGACGCGGCGATGCACGCCGAGCTCACCGAGCTGGCCAGGAACCGGGCCTGCTCCGATGTGGTGCTCGTGACCGGGGACGGCGATCTGCTGCCCGGGCTGATGTCGGCGAAGGAACACGGAGTGGCCGTCCATCTGTGGGCCGTGCAGGCCGCCGACGGTGACTACAACCAGTCCGAGGACCTCGTCGCCGAGGCGGACGAACGCCGGGTGCTGGACCGGGCCTGGATCACCAGGGCCGTACGCGCCAAGGAGACCGGCGGGGTCTGCCCGCCGCCGCCCGTCCCGCGGCCCGAGATCGCCGCGAT
>DATCWZ010000640.1:0-3652 GCA_036566065.1 Streptomyces sp.
GGCCTCGGCGGCCGGGGCAGGGGCGGCCGCGGGCGCGCCCGAGCCGTCGTCGATGACGGCCAGCTCGGCGCCGACCTCGACGGTCTCGTCCTCGGCGACCTTGATGGCTGACAGGATGCCGGAGACGGGCGCCGGGATCTCGGTGTCGACCTTGTCGGTCGATACCTCGAGCAACGGCTCGTCGACCTCGACTCGCTCGCCCTCGGCCTTCAGCCAACGGGTGACAGTGCCCTCGGTGACGCTCTCGCCGAGCGCCGGAAGGGTTACGGAAACCGACATGGTTTCAGTTGCTCCTTACGAAAATGCGGAAGTGGTCGGTCGTCGCGCCCCGGGACCGGATCAGTCGTGGGAGTGCAGGGGCTTGCCCGCGAGGGCCAGGTGAGCCTCGCCGAGCGCCTCGCTCTGGGTCGGGTGTGCGTGGATGAGCTGCGCCACCTCGGCGGGCAGCGCCTCCCAGTTGTAGATGAGCTGGGCCTCGCCGACCTGCTCACCCATGCGGTCACCGACCATGTGGACGCCGACCACGGCACCGTCCTTGACCTGGACGAGCTTGATCTCGCCCGCGGTCTTCAGGATCTTGCTCTTGCCGTTGCCCGCGAGGCTGTACTTGAGGGCGACGACCTTGTCCGCGCCGTAGAGCTCCTTGGCCTTGGCCTCGGTGATGCCCACGGAGGCGACCTCGGGGTGGCAGTACGTCACCCGCGGGACACCGGCGTAGTCGATCGGAACGGTCTTCAGACCGGCCAGCCGCTCCGCCACCAGGATGCCCTCGGCGAAACCGACGTGCGCGAGCTGGAGCGTGGGGACCAGGTCACCCACGGCGGAGATGGTGGGCACATTGGTCCGCATGTACTCGTCGACGAGGACATAGCCGCGGTCCATGGCGACGCCGGCCTCCTCGTAGCCCAGACCCTTCGAGACCGGGCCGCGGCCGATGGCGACCAGCAGCACCTCCGCCTCGAAGGTCTTGCCGTCGGCGAGCGTCACACGGATGCCGTCCTGCGTGTACTCGGCCTTGTCGAAGAACGTACCGAGATTGAACTTGATGCCGCGCTTGCGGAAAGCGCGCTCAAGAAGCTTGGAGCTGTTCTCGTCCTCGACCGGGACGAGGTGCTTGAGGCCCTCGACGATCGTCACGTCGGTGCCGAAGGACGTCCACGCGGAGGCGAACTCGACGCCGATGACGCCGCCGCCCAGCACGACCGCGGTCTTCGGGACGCGGTCGAGCTTCAGCGCGTGGTCCGAGGAGATGATGCGGTTGCCGTCGATCTCCAGGCCGGGCAGCGACTTCGGTACGGAACCGGTCGCCAGCAGCACGTGGCGGCCCTGGATGCGCTGTCCGTTCACATCCACCGAGGTCGGCGACGAGAGCCGGCCCTCGCCCTCGACGTAATGCACCTTGCGCGAGGCGATGAGCCCCTGCAGGCCCTTGTACAGGCCCGAGATCACGTCGTCCTTGTACTTGTGGACGGCGGTCATGTCGATGCCCTCAAGGGTGGCCCGCACACCGAACTGGCCGGCCTCGCGGGCCTGGTCGGCGATCTCGCCGGCGTGCAGCAGCGCCTTCGTCGGGATACAGCCGTTGTGCAGGCAGGTGCCGCCGACCTTGCCCTTCTCGATCAGGGCAACGTCCAGGCCCAGCTGCGCTCCGCGCAGGGCCGCGGCATAACCGCCACTACCACCGCCGAGAATCACTAGGTCGAAAACGGTGCTGGCGTCGTTCGCCACGTCACGTCCTCCATGCATGTGCGCCGTACGCCGGGCCCCGTTCGCTGGGGTGTTACCGGCCGGTCGGCTGGTGTTCGGCCGCTTGTGTTTTTCGGCCCTGTGGTGGGGGCCCTGTCCTGCCGAGAACCCATCTTCGCACTTGTTGAAGGTCGGCGGGACGCGGGGCCCGGGTCCTGGGACGAACGTTCTGCGGCCACGGTCGGTTACTGCTGCGTACAGACTTCTTCGAATCACGGCCGGTGAGGACCTGTGGACTGAACACCCACGGCCCCGGACATATGCCCGGGGCCGTGGGTCCGTGCCGACCTGTGTCAGCCGAGGTCGCCCTCGGCGGTGTGCTCCGCCAGCTTCACCAGGGTGCGGACCGCCGATCCCGTACCGCCCTTCGGCGTGTAGCCGTACGGCGCGCCCTCGTGGAACGCGGGGCCCGCGATGTCCAGGTGCGCCCAGGTGATGCCCTCGCCCACGAATTCCTTCAGGAACAGCCCGGCCACCAGGCCGCCGCCCAGCCGCTCGCCCATGTTGGCGATGTCGGCGGTCGGCGAGTCCAGGCCCTTGCGCAGGTCGGCCGGGAGCGGCATCGGCCAGGACGCCTCGCCGGCCTCCTCCGCGATCTCGTGGACGGAGGTACGGAAGGCGTCGTCGTTCGCCATGATGCCGAACGTCCGGCTGCCCAGCGCCATCATCATGGCGCCGGTCAGGGTCGCCACGTCGACGATCGCGTCCGGGTTCTCCTCCGACGCGCGCGCCAGCGCGTCGCCGAGGACGAGCCGGCCCTCGGCGTCGGTGTTGAGGACCTCGACGGTCTTTCCGCTGTACATGTGCAATACGTCACCCGGGCGGGTGGCTGCGCCGGAGGGCATGTTCTCGGCGAGCGCGAGCCAGCCGGTGACATTGACGCGCAGCCCCAGGCGGGCGACCGTGAGGACGGAGGCGAGCACCGCGGCGGCGCCGCTCATGTCGCACTTCATCGTCTCGTTGTGACCGGCCGGCTTGAGCGAGATGCCGCCGGAGTCGTACGTGATGCCCTTGCCGACCAGCGCGAGCGTCTTCTCCGCCTTCGGGTGGGTGTAGCCGAGCCGGACCAGACGGGGGCCGTGCGCCGAGCCCTGGCCGACGCCCAGCAGACCGCCGAAGCCGCCCTTGACGAGCGCCTTCTCGTCCAGGACCTGCACCTTGACGCCGTGCTCCTTGCCCGCGGCGGTGGCCAGGGCCGCGAAGGACTCCGGGTACAGGTCGTTCGCCGGGGTGTTGACCAGGTCGCGGGCCCGGTTGATCTCCTCGGTGAGGGCGACGGCGCGCTCGCCCGCCTCCTTGAACGCCTTGTCCTTCGGCGTCGCGCCGAGCAGGACGACCTCGCCGAGCGGCGGCTTCGGACCGTTGTCCTTACTGTTCTTGGCGGCGACCTTGTTCTCGCCGCGCTGGTAGACGGTGAAGGCGTACGCGCCCAGCAGGGCGCCCTCGGCGATGGCCCCGGTGTCCTCGGCGGACTCCGTCGGCAGGGCGAAGCCCGCCTTCTTCACGCCGCTCAGCGCCCGGGCGGCGCTGCCCGCCGCCCGGCGCAGCGCCTCGGCGTCGTACCCGCTGTCCTTCTCGGGTGCCGGGCCGAGCCCGGCCACGACGACCAGGGGCACGTTCAGTCCGGACGGCGCGGGGAGCTTGGTCACCTCTCCCTCGGCGCCCGTGGCGCCCAGGGTGTTCAGTACGGTGGCGAGCTTTCCGTCGAACGCCTTGTCCACGTCCTCGGCGCCCGGTCCGACGACCAGCCCTTCGGCGCCCTTGGCGACGCCGACGACGAGCGCGTCCGCGCGCAGCGTCGCCGCGCCGGCAGTGCTGAGAGTGAGAGCAGTCACGGTGGTGAGATCTCGCTTCCGTTGAGTTTCGTTGCGGCCGAGGGGTGGGCCGGCCGTGCCCGGCGCGTCGG
>DATCWZ010000138.1:0-2127 GCA_036566065.1 Streptomyces sp.
ACGAGGACCCCGCTGCCGGTGGCAACGGGGTCCTCGTTCACATGGGAATTGTGGAGATGGCGGGAATCGAACCCGCGTCCAACGGTGCGGAACCAGGGCTTCTCCGAGTGCAGTTCGCTGCGCTTTTCTCGGCCCCGGAGGTCACGCGAACAAGCCTCCGACAGGCCCAGCCACTGTTTGATTTCCTCCTGGGCCCCGTGACCGGGCTCAGAAGTTTAGATCCCTAGCTGATGCCAGGATCCGGGACGGGATCACGCCCGGGCTGACACTCCGCGGAGTCTTCGCCTAGCTGCTAATTAGGCAGCGAGGGCGAAGGCGGAGGAATCGCTCTTGGAATTGGCGATTATTTTTTGCGACATATGGTTAACGAGATCATTGCCGCTTCCTCGACTCGCTTCCCCTGCTTCGACATCCGCTGTCGAAACCGATCATCCCCATGTTGTGTTATCAAGGTGGCGCACACCCCGTGGGGTGCGTACGCCATCGTACGTGATCAACGCACGCCAGTGCCAGCCTATTCCCGCGACCGGGTACCACGACCTTCGCGCGGCCCTCTCGCGGACAGCCGGCTAGGCGCTCCGCTGCCGCCTGCGGGCGGCGGCGATGGCACGGTTCGTCTCCCGCGTGTCCTGCTTCTCCCGCAGCGCCTGCCGCTTGTCGTACTCCTTCTTGCCCTTCGCCAGCGCGATCTCGACCTTGACCCGGCCGTCCTTGAAGTACAGCGCGAGCGGCACGATCGTGTGACCGCTCTCCTGCGACTTCGACTCCAGCTTGTCGATCTCGGCCCGGTGCAGCAGCAGCTTGCGCTTCCGCTTGGCCGCGTGGTTGGTCCAGGTGCCCTGCACGTACTCGGGGACATGGATGTTGTGCAGCCACGCCTCGTCGTTGTCGATCTGGACGAAGCCGTCGACCAGCGATGCCCGGCCCATCCGCAGTGATTTGACCTCCGTACCCATCAGTACGAGACCGCACTCATAGGTGTCGAGGATGTGGTAGTCGTGCCGCGCCTTTTTGTTCTGCGCGACCATCTTGCGCCCTGTGTGTTTTTCCTTGGCCATAGTGCGTTCATTTTCGCACTACGACCCGCCTCCGAGGCCACTCAATACTGTCTCGGCCCGCTTCTGGGCATCGGCGCCCACCGCGACATCCGGTGTGATGCCCCGCCCGTCGATGTTCCGGCCCGCTGGTGTGCGGTAGTGCCCCACGGTCAGCTCGGCCACCGAGCCGCCGGGAAGCTTGCTCGGCATCTGTACGGAACCCTTGCCGAAGGTCCTCGACCCGACGGTCACGGCCCGCCCCCGGTCCTGGAGCGCACCGGTCAGCAGCTCGGCGGCGCTCATCGTGCCGCCGTCCACGAGCACCACGACGGGCCTGGCCGTGTCCCCGCCCGGCTCGGCGTACAAGGCCCGCTGCTCACCGTGTACGTCATAGGTGGCAACGAGCCCGCCGTCCAGGAAGGCGGAGGATGCCGTGACGGCCTCGGTGACCAGGCCGCCCGCGTTGGCCCTGAGATCCAGCAGGATTCCCGCGTCGCCCGGCGCGGCGCGCACCGCGTCACGGACCTCGCTGCCCGCGCCCTTGGTGAACGCCGAGACCTTGATCAGCACCGCGGACGAAGGCGCGCTGCCCAGCCGGCGCGAGGTGACGGGCTCAATGGTGAGCCTGGCCCGGTGCAGGGTCACGGTCCAGGACCGCGCGCCCCTGCCCAGCCCGAGAACGACCGGGGTACCGACCGCGGCAGCCGTACGATCGCCGCGCAGCAGGGCGACGACCTCGGCGACGGGACGCCTGTCGACCCTGCGGCCATCGACCGTACGCAGCAGATCGCCCTTGCGGACACCGGCCAGATCGGCCGGTCCGCCCGGCCGGACCCCGGCCACGGTGACATTGCCACCGACCGAGCGCCGCGCGGAGATGCCCACCCCCGTGTACGAGCCGTCGAGCGCCTGCTCGAATTCCTTGTACTCCCGCTTGTCGTACACCGCGCCCCAGCGGTCCCCGCTGCGGCTGACGGCCTCCTCGGCCGCGTCCGTGCCGGACTTCCCCTCGGCCTCGGCATCGGCAGCGGCGTCCGCGACCGCCTCACGGTCCGCGAAGCCACCCGCGCCCGCGCCCGCGTCCTCGGCG
>DATCWZ010000128.1:0-12886 GCA_036566065.1 Streptomyces sp.
GGGGTTCGCGATCATCGCCACCGGACTCCAGCAGTGCCTGACCGAGACGGAGAACGGGCTCCGCTCCGGCGAGGACCGGGACGAGATGCGCGGCCGGCTGGAGAAGCTGTTCCTCTCGCTGGCCTGACCTCGCCGGCCTGATCTTGCGGCCTTTCGTGGTCAGAGGATCACGTCGACGAGCATGAAGCCCACCACCGCCAGCAGCACACCTGCGAAGATCCGCTGCAGCGTCGCGCCGGTGACCTTCGCCGCGAGGCGTTTGCCGTCCCAGGCCCCGAGGATCGCGGCACCCGTGAACGGCGCGATCACCTCCCATCGCAGATCGCCGCCGGTCCCTGTCCGTGCGGAGAGCGCGGCCAGGGAGTTGACGGTGATGACCAGCAGACTGGTGCCCACTGCCTGCTTCATGCGCAGGCCGAGGACGCTCACCAGGGCGGGTACGGCGAGGAAACCGCCGCCCACACCGAGGAATCCGGTGACGGCACCGAGTCCGGCACCCGCCCCGACAGCTTTGACGGGCCGTGTTCGCTCGGGCGGTTCGGCGCCGGAAGGCCGTAGCATCCGCAGCGCCGCCGACGCGGCGACGACCGCGAACGCCGTGGTGAGAGCGGCCTCCGGGAGGTGACCCGCGCCCGCCCCGGCGAGAAACGCCGGTACGACGCCGGCCGCGGCGAACAGTGTGCCCGTCCTCCAGGCCACGTTCCCGTCGCGGGCGTGGGCGTACAGGGCGGTGGCCGAGGTGGCCGTGACGATGATGAGGCTCGCGGTGGTGGCCGAAACGGGTGAGAAGCCGAGCAGGTAGATCAGCGCAGGGACGGCCAGGATGCTGCCTCCGCCGCCGAGAGCCCCGAGGGCGAGACCGATGACGGCTCCGGCGACGAGGGCGAGAACGAGCACGCTCACGCTATCGAGCCGCTGTTCCCGCGTTCGTCGACCACCGGGTGTCCGGCGGCGGCCCACGCGTTCATGCCGCCCTTGACGTCCACGGCGTCCGCCCCCCGCTCGGCAAGGAGCTTCGCCGCCTGCTGGGAGCGGTGCCCGCTGCGGCAGATGACCACCAGGGGACGGCCCCGCGCGGCCCGCGGCAGCGCGGCGCCCGAGACCAGTCCGGTGAGCGGGGCGTGCACCGCGCCGGGAGCATGGCCGGCCTTCCACTCGGGTTTCTCCCGTACGTCCAGCAGGACTGCTCCGGGCCCGTCGCCGCCGGTACGGGCGCGCGCCTCGTCGACGGACACGCGCTGCTCGCCCCTACGGAAAAGGAACATGGTCGAAGTCGCCTTTCTTGTTCGGGGACGGACTCCGGTTCGGCCTGGATGCCTCCATGGGCCCGGTCACCGGTGACGCCCGGAAGAAATACCCTGCGGGGTATGTCGGTTACCTTAGCAGTATTACCCGGGGGGGTATATTGAGGTGTGGTGGCCACCGCATACGAACCGTGGCGGCCGACGCCGTCGGCCCTGAGTGGAAAGAGGTGGGACACAGTGACGTACGACCGCACCGTGAAGCTGGACGGGACCTTCGAGGACACCGTTGAGGCCGTCCGCAAGGCTCTGGCCGATCAGGGTTTCGGCGTCCTGACCGAGATCGATGTCCAGGCCACGCTCAAGGCGAAGCTCGATCACGACATGGAGCCGTACCTGATCCTCGGTGCCTGCAACCCGCCGCTGGCCCATCGGGCGCTGGAGGCCGACCGCTCGATCGGCCTGCTGCTGCCGTGCAACGTCGTGGTCCGTGCCGACGGCGACCACGTGATCGTCCAGGCGATCGACCCCGGGACGATGGTCACTCTCACCGGCCTGGACGCCATGGCGCCCGTCGCGGAGGAGGCCACCCGCCGCCTTGACGCGGCCCTCGCCTCCCTGGGTGAAGCCGGCGCATGACCCCGGCCCCGTCCGCACCCGGGCGCGCCGCGCCCGGGTGCGGACGGGGAGACGACGGCCGGGGTCAGGCGGTTGCCGCCCAGGCGCCGTAACCGCCCAGTACGTCGGAGACGTCCTGGAACCCGTGGTGCCGCAGCAGACTCGCGGCGATGGAGGAGCGGTGTCCCCCCGCGCAGTGCAGGACTACGGGACGGCCGGTATCGATCTCCGCGATACGGGAGGGGAGTTCGCCCAGCGGGATGTGGAGGGCCCCGGGGATCTGCCCGCTCGTACTCCGTTCCCCGCAGGAGCGCACGTCGACCACCAGCGGCGGATTGTCCCCCCGCAGAGCGTCCCGCAGTTGTGCGGCAGTGAGGCGGCTCGCGGGCGTGACCTCGTCCTGGAGGGCGGCGAGCGCGTCGTCGGGGCCGCGCAGATATCCGGCGACCCGGTCGAAACCGATGCGTGCGAGGCGGGTCACGATCTCCTCCTCGCGGTCCTGCGGTGCGATGACGAGGAGTTCGTCTGCCGGAGAGAGCACGGTCCCGGCCTGCTCGGCGAAACGGCCGTCGGCCGGGACGTTGACCGCTCCGCGTATGTGTCCGGCACCGAACTCCTGCGGGTCCCGGGCATCCACGACCACCGCACCCCCGGCGCGGCGGGCGAAGAACTCCTCGCTCGTAAGAGGCCGCGGGCCGGAGGACGGGTCGTGCAGGGCGCGGTGCCGTCGGTTGAGGTCCGCGTCATAGGCGAAGTAGCCGGGCGCGGCGGACTGGCCGGCGGTGACGAGGGCCACGAAGTCGTCACAGCTCATGGGCGCACAGGCGTAGTTGGTGGCGCGCTGCCGCCCGATGGTCGACTGCTTCTCGGGCGAGAGGTTCTTGCCGCACGCGGAGCCGGCGCCGTGTGCGGGGAAGACCCGTACCTCGTCCGGCAGGCCCATCAGCTTGTTCTGCACGCTGTCGTGCAGCATCGTGCCGAGTTCCTCGGCGGTCACACCGAAGGAGGCGAGCAGGTCGGGGCGCCCCACGTCCCCGATGAACAGGGCGTCGCCCGTCAGCACGCCGTAGGGCACGGCGTCCGTGGCGTGCTCGTACACGAGGACGCTGATGGACTCGGGCGTGTGCCCGGGGGTTTCCATGATCTCCAGGGTGACGTCCCCCAGGCTGATCCGCTCCCCCTGCGAGAGGTGTCGCACCGGGTACTCGGTCCGGGCCCGGCGTCCGTAGCCGATCCAGGCACCGGTCCGGGCCGCCATCTCCAAGTGCCCGGCCACGAAGTCCGCGTGGAAATGGGTGTTGATGACGCCGACGACGGTGAGACCGCGAGCTTCCGCGTCGGCAAGGTACTCGGTGACGTCGCGTCGTGGATCCACGACGACGGCGTGACCACGGGTCTCGTCGGCGATCATGTACGACGCCTGGGACAGGCAGTCCAGGTAGTACTGGGCGAAGAACACAGGAAAACCTCCGGAACCACAGGCGGACACATCGGCCCGCTTCCGCCCCGTCGGCATCGTGTGCGGGGCAGCGCGTTGTCCAGCCGCATGTCACATACCCAGGGGGGTATGTGACATGCACGGTAACCGAGGCTGCGTCGAGGCGTCAAATACCCCTGCGGGTATCCCGGGGGGAGTGGTGGGTGGGGCAGTCCCTGTTCCAAGTGCGGGGAGTGCGGCTCGGCGGGCCGGCTCCTTGCCGCCCGCCGCCGGCGCACACCATCGGCCTGCACCATGGGCGAGCTCCCGCAGGCGTTCGGTTGGGGGATCGGCGGCCCGGCCTGTGCGCCAGGGCCGCCGGGAACGGCACCAGCCGCCTCCGTCACCCAGCCGTCCTGACCCCGCGCGTCAGCGCCATGACACAGGCGGCCCTCGCCCGGCTCGGCGTCCGACACAACTCGGCCAAAGCCCCTGGAGCCGGCTCATGTACGGTACCGACAGTGCACCCTGCGACGAATCCGGCGACCACCCAGCGTTTCGACCTCTCGCCCGCGCGCCTGCCGCCCGGATACTTCGCTCTGGTCATGGCGACGGGCATCGTCTCCGTCGGATGCCAGTTGCGCGGCTGGACGCTCGTGTCGCGGGTCATGCTCGGGCTCACCGCCGCTGAGTACGCCGTGCTGGTCGTCCTCACCGTCTGGCGGATCGTCGCCCATCGGCGTGAGCTCGCCGCGGATGCCCATGACACCCGCAAGGCGTTCCTGTTCTTCACCTTCGTCGCGGGCACCGGTGTCCTCTCGGTCGGCCTTGCCGGGCAGGGGCAACTGCTGACCGCCACCGTGCTGTTCGCGATCGCCGGCCTCGCCTGGGTCGTGCTCGGCTACACCATTCCCTGGTCGGCGGTGCTGAGCCGCAGTGAGCGTCCGGTCGTCGCCGCCGCCAACGGCACCTGGTTCGTGTGGGTGGTCGCCAGCCAGTCGGTCGCGGTTGCCGCGGCCACCCTCGAACCGCACTCCGCCGGGCTGCGCCCCGGTCTGGCGATCGTGGCGGTCTTCGCATGGTCGGTCGGCTGCGTGCTTTATGCCGCCTCGGCGGTCTTCGTATCCCTGCGGCTGATGCTGTACACCGTGGACCCCCGCGAACTGGACCCGCCCTACTGGGTCTCCATGGGCGCCATCGCCATCACCGTCGTCGCCGGAGCGCGCATCGTCGAGATGGAGAGCGCCCCGATGGTCGACGCAGTGCGCGGCCTCGTTGCGGGCCTTGCGGTCGTGTTCTGGTGCTTCGCGACCTGGCTCATCCCCGTACTGGTCGCGGCCGGTGTGTGGCGCCACCGCGTGCACCGGGTGCCACTCACCTACGACCCCACGTGGTGGAGCATTGTCTTCCCCTTCGGGATGTACGCGGTCGCCGGGACCTACCTCGGCCGCGCCGACAACTTGCCGATCGTGGAGTGGATCGGGGAGTCGTGGCTGTGGATCGCCCTCACCGCCTGGGTCATCGCGTTCGCCGCGATGCTGCGCTCGCTTCTCGTACGTACGCCGGGGAACCCGGAGCGGGCCTGAGCCGGCGGTCCGGCCCCGGGTGGCCCGTAAAACCGGCACACCAGGCACACTTCATGAGGTAGCAGCCACTCACGAAGAGGATCACACATGATCACGCTGAAGAAGGAAGACGGCCCGGCCGATCTCGGCGGGGTGACGCATCTGTCCATCGGGGTGTCCTGGGACCCGACGGTGGGGAGCAGCGGCGGGCTGATGGGCAAGCTCCGCCAGAAGGCCGGTACGGACCTCGACCTGATCGCCATCGCGATGCAGGGCCCCGAGCCCGTACGGCTGGCCGGGCTGGACTCCCTGGACCCGCTGGGCAACGGTTCCCTGCTGCACAGCGGGGACAACCAGACCGGGCACGGCGACGGCGACGACGAGACGGTGACCGTCGAGTTCGCCCGGGTGCCGTCGAACATCACGTCCATCGTGTTCATCGCCGCCGCGTACAAGAAGCGCAGCGCGTTCCGTAATGCCCGAAACATCAGCTTCAAGGTGTACGACGCCACCGGCGGCAGTGTCCAGCAGGTCGCCGACATCTGGCCGAGCCTGCTCACCGACGACAACGGCTGCGCCGTAGCCAAGGCGGTGCGGGACGGTTCGGGCTGGAAGCTCCAGGTGATCAATGAGACCGGGAAGATCAAGCAGGGCGACGAGCGGGCCCTGATGCGTTTTGCCGTGAGCAAGTAGCGAGTAGAGCCAGTGCCCGGCCGGGTCCGGTCCCCGGCCCGTCCACGCGTGCTCGCGTTCCGGGGGCGGAATCGGGGAGCGGGTGTGGACGGGCCGGTCGGGGACCGACGGGCCGGAAAGCCGCAGGTCAGGCGGCCGGAGTGACCGGTTCGCCGGGGTGCAGGGCCGCGGGCAGGGTCCGGTGGCCGTTGGAGATGAACGACTCCATCGGGCGCAGGTCCTCGAACGGCACGGTGAGAGCCAGATCGGGGAACCGTTCGAACATCATGCTGAGCGCGATCCGGGACTCCATCCGGGCCAGTTCGGACCCCATGCAGAAGTGCACGCCGTGCCCGAAGGAGAGGTGCTCCTTGACGGGCCGGGTGATGTCGAAGACGGCGGGATCCGCGGCGGATTCGCTCTCCGGTCGCGGAGTGCGGCCAATCGCCGCGTAGTTGATGACGAATGCCTCGCCCTTCGCGAACGACAGGCCGGTCTCCGCGTCGTCGATGTCCTCGGTCGCGAAACGCATCAGGATATTCGCTATCGGCGCCTGGTGCCGCAGGTTCTCCTCCACCACATCGGCCCAGGGGACCTCGCCCTTGCGGACCAGGGCGAGCTGGTCCGGGTGGCTGAGGAGGTTGACGATCGCGTTGTCGAGGAGGTTCGCCGTCGTCTCGTGGCTGGCGCCGATCAGCAGCAGCAGGCTGTCCAGCAGCTCCTGCGGGGACAGCTTGGTGCCGGTCTCGTCGTCATGGGCCTGTATGAGCAGCGTGGTTGCGTCGTCGCCGGGCGTCTCGCGCTTGATCTCGATCAGCTCCGCGAGGAGTTGGTACACGGCCTGCCCGTTCGCCAGAGCCTCCTCCTCGGTCAGGCCGGTGGCAAAGAGCCCGCCGATCGTGTCGCGGAACGCGTCGTGCATCTTCGGCGGTACGCCCAGCAGGGTGTTGGCCACCAGCAGCGGAAGCTGCCAGGCGAAACCGGCCCGCAGGTCCACGGTCTCGCCGCGCGCCTCGGCGCCTTCGAGGGTGTCGAGCAGGGTGCCGGTGATGGTCTCGATGACCGGGGCGAGGGCACGCACCCGGCGCGGGGTGAACGCGGGGTTGATGAGCCTGCGCAGCCGGGTGTGCTCGTCGCCGTACGCGGTCAGCGCGTTCTGTACGTCCACCCAAACTCGCAGCGGCCACTTCTCGGGTATCTCACCGTTGATGTACGCGGGCCAGTGCCGGTGGGCGTCCTTGGAGACCCGGCTGTCGGAGAGCAGGCGCTTGGCGAGTTCGGGGTCGGTGACCGACCAGGCGGCCACCGGGCCGGGGAGCTCCACGCGGGCTGCGGGGCCCAGTTGGCGGAGCGCCGCCGCCTCGCCGTGGATGTCGGCGGCGGTGGGATCGATTCTGAAGGGACAGCCTGACTCTGCGGGCTGGGTGTTCATATGTTCGCTCCTAATGAGTAGCGGAATGAGCGTTCGGCGGAAAGACGACGGGAAGAGAGGCATAGCCGGAGTGGAACGTGCCTGGCCTGCGCACGAGTTGGCCGGCCGGGCAGGCGAGTTCCATGTCGGGAAGCCGGTCGAGTACGCGCTCGACCGCGGTCTCGACGATGACGCGCGCCAGGTCGGGTGCCGGGCAGCCGTGCGCACCGGCGCTGAACGCCAGGTGGGCGCGGTTGCCCGCGCGCCCGTGGGTGGAGGACGCCATCGCCGGGTCGCTGTTCGCTGCGGCGAAGCTCACCAGGATCGGTACGCCGGGTTCCAGCGTGACGCCCTCGTACGTCTCCGGGCCGCGGGCGTACAGCGGGCTGTAGTTCGAGACCGGCGGGTCCTCCCACAACACCTCGTCCATGACGTCGCCGACCGAGTGGACCCCCTCGAACACGGAGCCGCTGAACCGTTCGTCGTCGATCAGCAGCCGCAGGCTGTTGGAGATCAGATTGGTGCACGGTGTAGTACCGGCGCCCACGATCAGCAGGATCTGCTGCGACATCTCGTCGTCGGTCAGGTCCGCCTCGTGTCCGACGAGCCACGAGGTGACATCGGGCGCCGGGTCCTTGCGCTTGAGCTGGGTCAGCTCCCGGCAGGCCGCGTCCACTTCGAGGTTGGTCTGCTCCGGGTCCGCCGCCGTGTCGAAGAGCCTGGCGATGGCCCGGACGATCCGGCGGCCCGTGTCGGGCGGACTGCCGAACATCTCGATGAGTACGTGCATCGGCAGCGGGTCGGCGAAGTCGGCGACCAGGTCGCACGCGCCCTTCGCGGCGAAAGCGTCGATCAGCGAGTCGGCGACGCTCGTGACCGTTGCCGCCAGGGAATGCGTGTTGACCAGGGCGAGACTGTCCGTGATCGACTTGCGCAGCCGGGTATGCGGTGCGCCGTCCATCCACAGCGCGTTGTCGCGCGCCTGCATCATCCCCAGCGCCGGACTGTCCGTCGGCACCTGACCGGCCGCCAGCGCACGCCAGTTGTGCGGGTCCTTGGAGAACCGGCGGGGCGTATTGCGCAACAGGTGCAGGGCAGCGGCATAGGTGGTGGTGACATACCCCGTGACACCGTTGTCAATCTCAACCGGGGCGATCGGGCCGATCCTGCGCAGCCGCCGGTACGTGGCCTGCGGATCGCTGCTGAACTCCGGCCCGTGAAGGGGCAGAAGAGCGTCCGGGCCGCTGGGCACGGCCGGCCCGGGATACGGGCAGACGGTCAGTGGCAACGACGGCTCGGCGGCGGATCCTGGAGTGGTCATCGGGTGCTCTCCGGGGTCAGAGTGAGGAGATACGTGACGAGGTCGATCAGGGCGTTCTTCGCACTGCTGTGCTCCCGCGCGTCACAGAACACCAGCGGCGTCGCCTGGTCCAGATCCATCGCCCGGCGCAGCTTTTCCGCGTCGTGTACCGGCGCGCCGGGGAACTGGTTGACCGCGATGGCGTACGGCAGACCGAGCTCCTCGATCCGCCCTATGACGGGGTAACTCGACTCCAGGCGGCGGGTGTCGACCAGCACCAGTGCGCCGAGGGCGCCCGTGGCGAGATCGCTCAACACCGGGAAGAAACGCTTCTGCCCGGGGGCGCCGAAGAGATAGAGGACAAGCCGGCTGCTGAGGGTCAGTCGGCCGAAGTCCATCGCCACGGTGGTTGTCTTCTTCTCGGGCAGCCCGCCGAGGCTGTCGGTCCCGACACTGGCCTCCGTGATGGTCTCTTCGGTCAGCAGGGGTTTGATCGTCGACAGTGTGGTGACGAACGTGGTCTTGCCCACCCCGAAGTCCCCGGCTATCAGGATTTTCACGGTGGTTTCGTCGCCGCGCAGATGGGTGCCGGCGGCGTGATCAGAGGTCGCGGAGCCCAGCAAGGACTTCCTCCAGAAGGTCTCGGTCCGGCCGGTGGGCGCGCAGGAGATTGGACTGGGTGGTGATGTGGCCGCTCTCCATGAGGTCGGCGAGCACGATGCGCAGCACGCTCAGCGGCAGGCCCAGATGGCTTCCCAGCTCGGCGACCGACAGGGCCCCGGGCAGGCAGAGGTCAAGCACCCTGCGCTGCTCCGGCGTCAGCTCCGAACGGGAGAGGTCGCGGTTGAGGAGCTTGACGAGCGTGATCTGGTCGAAGGTGTTGCGGCTGGGGGCCGACCGGCCGCCCGTCACGACATAGTTGCGGACCAGCCCGTCGCCCTTCCTGGGCGGCGTCATGAGACGGCGTCGGCGGCCGTCGCCCGGGGGGCGATGCCGAGTTCCTTGCCGAGTCGGTCGATTGTCGCCTCCATGCTGTACGAGACCTTCTCGACGTCCGCGTCGCCGTCGGCGCCGACCGCGAGGTGCGAGCCGTTACCCGCGGCCATCACGAAGAGATAGCCCCCGGCCGGCCACTGCAGGAGCGCCAGATTGCTCGGCCCCTCGGTGCAGTCGGCGAACGGCGCGGTCTGGCTGCTGACGGACTGCAGCCCCGACACCGCGGCGGCCATCCGGTCCGCGAGGTCGAGATCGAACCCTTCGGACCAGGCGGCGCGCAGCCCGTCGGCCGACAGCAGCAGGGCGCGCAGGGTGTGTGGCGTACGGAGCAGCTCGTCCAGGATCCAGCCGACCTTGTTGGACATCTGGGTGGTCATTCTTTGAAGGTCCTTTCGTCAGAATTGCGGTCTGCCTGTGCGGAGCTGATACCGCGCGTGAACGCACCCAGCGCCCGGCCGGAGTTGCGTGGGGGTTTTACGTCGGCGACGGGCCGGGCCTGGCGGACCGGTTTGCTCCGTACCCGCTGCGGCAGTTCACCGTCGGCCTGCGCCCGCACGGGCGCCGGGTCGGGAGCCGGGGCCTTCGCGGCCGTGGCATCGGGGACCGCGGCATCGGGCGTCGTGACAGCCGGCGGTTCCGGCGTCCGCTGCGACTGCGAGGAGCGGGCACCGGGCACGTACTCCTCCTCGGGAGCTGCAAGAAGGGCCGACGGGAGGAAGAGGCCCGCCCGCACACCGCCGTAGATCGAAGACTGTTCCACGCTGACCACGAAGCCGTACCGCTGCGCGAGCGCGCCGATGGCGGGGAAGCCGAACCTCGGACGGGTGCCCATCCGGGTCAGCCGCACCGGCTCGCGGCCCGACAGCAGGCGCGCCGCAGCCTCGCCGTCCTCCGGCTTGAGACCGACCCCCGCGTCGTCGATCATGACCGTCACGCCGTTGTGCGCCTCGACGAACCAGACCTGCACATCCGACGTGGGCGCCGAGTGCCGGGCGGCGTTGTCCAGCAGCTCGGCGATGGCGAGCACCACCGGTTCGACCACGCGGCTGATCAGCTTGTAGGACGGTTCACCAGTGATCTTGATGCGGCCGTAGTCCCGGATCCGGCTGACGCCGCCGCGCACCACGCTGAGCAGCGGTGAGTTCCTGCGCTGGCGGCCGGGCCATGCCTGGGTCAGTACCCCGATGACCTGCACACGCCGGGCGAGCTGGCTCTTGGCGTGGTCGATGTCGTTGGCGTGGGCCAGCACCGCGGGATCGGCGTGCTGCTCGACCAGGACGTCGACCGCTCGCGTCATGTCGTTCAGGAGAGGGCTCATCGAACGGGTGACCGCCGAGACTGCCGCACGGGCCGCGTCCTCGGCCCGCTCGGACGCCCGCAGGGTCACATCGCGGAACAGTCCGAGGACGGTCTCTTGTGCCTTGGGGAACGCCGTTCCCTGCAACTGCGGATACAGCGGCCCCGGCACCTCGGTTTCCTGGCCCTGCCACAACCCCTGTACCAGCGCCGGGAGTTGAATGGTCGCCAGATGCGTCAGCTCGGCATCACGCATCTCGATCGCGGCGCGCAGGTTTTTGATGTGCGCGGCGTCGTCGCGCGCGGCCCTCCGCTGCCGCACCAGCTTGTTTCCGGCGACGGCCAGCGCCGCCGCGAGGGCGACGGAGATGAACAACAGAAGCCAGGAGACAGGTTCCGCTATCGATAGGGGCATCGTGTCCTCGAACAGTATCGGAGTAGTGGGGGCGGCGGATTCGCCGGAGGTCTCCATGCCCGGGCGCGCGCCGGCGCCGTACCTGCGGTTCGACCGGGACCTTTCCCACTCAACGCCGCACTGCCGCCCGCCGGTTGTCGCGCGGTGGACGGGACTCGTGAGGTACGCCCTGCCCGCGGCCGGTTCGTGAGGGGAAGCCGCCGAGCACATCGAGGGCATGGCATTAAGTGGATGCGGGGCCTCCGAGGTGGTGGGGAGGTGGTCTTCGGCCGGCAGGGCATGACAGCGGTCCGAGACGGCCGACAGATGCCCGCGGGCGCCCTGGCAGCCCTCGGGACTTGCGGGCGATTCTAGCCCCGCGATCTTGCTGGTGGCCACCTTCTGGAATCCGGCGCTTGGCCCACACCATCACTGAACAGAACTCACAAGGAATGCGATGGCCCTGGTCACGCCGGTGGCGACGCGCAATTGATTGATGGAACGTCAGCATTAAAGCGACATAAGGCACTCGTGGCGTGCCGAATCGAAGCGCGGAGGAGAAAAGGCACGAGCGTGTGGTTTCTCACGCGTACGGGAGTACGGACGTACGGTCCCCTCGCGCCCCGTAACAACGCCTACTGGGTTGCCGAGTTGGCCGGGCAGCCAGGCGGAAAGGCCCCCGGAACACGGCGAAGCCCCGCCGTACGTCCGGCTCGATCTCCGGGTGTACGGCGGGACTTCGCGGCCTGGCTCAGTAGCCGCCGTTGAGGTGGTTGCTCATGTTCTGGGCGATGTGGTGGGCCGCGTTCTTCGCCGCCTCCGCCGTCGTGCCCGCGTGCCGTGCGTCGACCGTGCGGTCCCACAGCGACAGCCAGCGGGCGAAGAGTTCCGGCCGCAGCTCTTCCATACTGTGCACGGCGGCGTGCGGCGGCATGGGGCTGCGCCGGTACTTGTTGGCTCGGAGCAGGAGCGTCTCCCAGAAGTCGAACATGGTCGGCAGATGCGCCTCGATGTTCACATGGGCGACATCGATGAAGATCGGCCCGAGGAGTTCGTCCGCGAAAATGGCGCGGTAGAACTCGGTGACCATCGCCTCGATGTCCTCGCGGGACGTGATGTCCGGCAGGGCCGTCGCGACGGCCTCCACCGAGTCTCTCGGGACGTAGGCCGGGACGGCCGGGGCGTCATCTCGTGCGGTCATGTCGCCTCCAGGATCGACGGCGCGCCCTTGGCGGCGTGCTCGGGGGAGTTGGGGTAAGGCCACGGTAGTCCGGCTGCACGGGCCGCCGGACGGAGGGTGGGCGCGGAGGAGGGACCGGCGTCCAGCGACGCCGGCTCGGCGGGTTCGGTCGGCTCGGCGGGCTCGGCCGGTTCAGTGGTGGCGTCGGGCGAGCCCGGCTCGGTCGGTGCGTCCAGGGCGGCGTTCGAGGTCGCGAAGGTGACGCTGTCCTCGTCGATGTCGGTGGTACGGACCTTCACGACCAGCAGCCAGTCACCGGTCGGAACCAGGCGGGCCTGGGCCTTCCAGTGCCCGGTGCCCGCGGGGACGAGCTCCACCGGCAGCGGGCCGAGGTCCTTCGAGGGAAGGGACCAGGTCGCCGTGACCTCCGCCGGAGTGAACGGCTTATTGGTGGAGCCCGTCACTCGCAGGTCCATGTCGTAGGTGCCGACGCCCTTCCGGACGAACTCGGCCGTCACGGCGCCGGTGCCCTTGGCACCCGTTCCGGTGTCGTAGTGAGCCTCCAGCGTGACCGACGCGCCGGTCGGCGCCACCGCGGCCGCCGCCGTCTTCGCGGGCGCGACCGCCCGTTCGCGGGCGGGGGCCGATCCGGAGAGCAGGGTGGACAGCGTGAGGACGACGACACCGATGACGGCCTCGGCGGCGAGCGTCCTCGTCCTGGTGGGCCTCGGGTACACCGCGCGCCGATGGACGCAGCGGAATACCCGCCCCGACGCCGAGCCGGAGGCGGCCCCCC
>DATCWZ010000542.1:0-4487 GCA_036566065.1 Streptomyces sp.
CCCCTACGCGCCGAGCAGCCTGCGCACCCGGTCCGCCCCCACCGCGAGCAGCAGCGTCGGCAGCCGGGGCCCGGTGTCACGGCCGACCAGCAGCCGGTAGAGCAGCGCGAAGAACGAGCGCTGGGCCACCTTCAGCTCCGGCGTCGGCTTGGCGTCGGGCGCGATGCCCTCCAGCACCTTCGGCACCCCGTAGACCAGCGTGGTCAGCCCGTCCAGCGACCAGTGCTCCTCCAGCCCCTGGAGCAGCAGCCGCAGCGATTCGCGTCCCCGCTCGTCCAGCGAGCCGAGCAGCTCCTTGTCCGGTTCGTCGCGGACGACCGTGCGGGCCTCGGCCGGGACCTGGGTGGAGATCCAGCTCTCGGCGCGGTCGAGCCGGGGCCTGACCTCATCCAGCGAGGTCAGCGGGTGCTCGGGGTCCAGCTCGCTGAGGATGCGCAGCGTCTGCGTCTCGTTGCCCGCCGTGATGTCGGCGACGGACGCCAGCGTGCGGTACGAGAGCCGGCGCGGGGTGCGGGTCAGTTCGCCCGCGGCTGTCCCGATGGCACGTGAGTACGACGCCGTGTCGGCGGGCAGCGCCGAACCGTCGGCGATCTTGCGGCCCAGCGCATCCCACTCGTCGTAGAGCCGCTGGATCTCCTGGTCGAACGCGATCTTGAAGGACTGGTTGGGCTTGCGGCGGGCATACAGCCAGCGCAGCAGCGGCGCCTCCATGATCTTCAGCGCGTCGGCCGGGGTCGGCACGCCGCCCTTGCTGGAGGACATCTTCGCCATGCCGGAGATCCCGACGAACGCGTACATCGGTCCGATCGGCTGGACGCCGTCGAAGATCTCCCGCACGATCTGGCCGCCGACGACGAACGAGGAGCCGGGCGAGGAGTGGTCCACCCCGCTGGGCTCGAAGATCACACCCTCGTACGCCCAGCGCATCGGCCAGTCGACCTTCCAGACCAGCTTGCCGCGGTTGAACTCGCTGAGCCGGACGGTCTCGGCGAAGCCGCACGCCGAGCAGGTGTAATTCAGCTCGGTCGACTCGTCGTCGTACGAGGTGACGACCGTGAGGTCCTTCTCGCAGTTGCCGCAGTAGGGCTTGTACGGGAAGTAGCCGGCGCTGTTGCCGCTGCCGTCGTCCTCGGCCGCCGCGCCCGAGCCCTCCGCGGCCTCAAGCTCGGCCGCGTCGACCTTCTTCTGCTGGGACTTCTTGCCCTTGGCCCCGGCCGCCCCGTCCTTCTTGGTGCGGTAGCGCTCGAGTACGGCGTCGATCTCGGCCCGGTGCTTCATGGCGTGCAGGATCTGCTCGCGGTACGCACCCGCCTGGTACTGCTCGGTCTGGCTGATGCCGTCGTACTCCACGCCCAGCTCGACCAGCGCCTCCGTCATGGCCGCCTTGAAATGCTCGGCCCAGTTCGGGTAGGCGGACCCGGCGGGCGCGGGCACGGACGTCAGCGGCTTGCCGATGTGCTCGGCCCACGACTCGTCGATGCCCGGGACCCCGTGCGGCACCTTGCGGTACCGGTCGTAGTCGTCCCAGGAGATCAGATGCCGCACGGTGTACCCGCGGCGGCGGATCTCGTCGGCGACCAGGTGCGGGGTCATCACCTCACGGAGGTTGCCCAGGTGGATCGGACCCGAGGGGGAAAGCCCGGACGCGACGACGACCGGTTTGCCAGGCGCACGTCGCTCCGACTCGGCGATCACATCGTCCGCGAAGCGGGAGACCCAGTCGGTCTCGGTGCTGCTCTGACTCGAAGCCACGGTCGGCACGTCCTTCTCTCGTGTAGGACTCATAGGGGCGAGACCCATTCTCCCAGGTACCACCGACAGCGCGAAAACGGCTTTGCATCCCATGGGATACTTGGGCGATTACCAGTCCCTCTACGGAAACGGCAGCCGGCTCATGGCCTCGGTCACTTCCCTCGCCTCCACGCTCCAGCATCTGCTGGCGGACGCCCTGACGGCAGCACTGCCCGATGCCGGCGCCGCCGACCCGCTGCTGCGCCGAAGCGACCGGGCGGACTTCCAGGCCAACGGGATGCTGGCGCTCGCCAAGAAGCTCAAGGGCAACCCGCGCGAGCTCGCCGCGAAGGTCACGGCCGCCGTCCCGGCGGGCGGGCCGGTCAAGGAGATCGAGGTCTCCGGCCCCGGCTTCCTGAACATCACGCTCACCGACCGGGCGATCATCGAGACCCTGGCCGCGCGCGCGGCCGACGGCGACCGGCTCGGCGTCCCGGTGAACACCGCGGCGGGCACCACGGTCATCGACTACGCCCAGCCGAATGTGGCCAAGGAGATGCACGTCGGTCATCTGCGGTCGGCGGTCATCGGTGACGCCATGGTGCAGATCCTGGAGTTCACCGGCGAGAGCGTGATCCGGCGCCACCACATCGGCGACTGGGGCACCCAGTTCGGCATGCTCATCCAGTACATCATCGAGCACCCGAACGCGATGAATCGCGACGACGACGGGACCGAGAGCGCGGGCGAGGCCGCGATGTCGGCCCTGAACCGCGTCTACAAGGAGTCCCGGGTGCTCTTCGAGTTCGACGAGGACTTCAAGGCGCGGGCCAGGGACCGGGTGGTCGCGCTCCAGGCCGGTGACCCGGAGACGCTGGAGCGCTGGCAGGGCTTCGTCGACGAGTCGAAGACCTACTTCAACTCCGTCTTCGGCAAGCTCGACATGGAGATCCGGGACGCCGACATCGTCGGTGAGTCCGGCTACAACGACATGCTTGAGGAGACCTGCCGGATCCTGGAGGAGACGGGCGTCGCCGTCCGCTCCGAGGGCGCGCTGTGCGTCTTCTTCGACGACGTGCTGGGCCCCGACGGCAACAAGGTCCCGCTGATCGTCAAGAAGACGAACGGCGGCTACGGCTACGCGGCGACCGACCTCTCCGCGATCCGGGACCGGGTGCAGAACCTCAAGGCCGACACCCTGCTGTACGTGGTGGACGCCCGCCAGGCCCTGCACTTCAAGATGGTCTTCGAGACGGCCCGCAGGGCGGGCTGGCTCGGCGACGGCGTCAAGGCCGTCCAGCTCGCGTTCGGCACGGTCCTGGGCGCGGACGGCAAGCCGTTCAAGACCCGTGAGGGCGAGACGGTCCGGCTGGTGGACCTGCTCGACGAGGCGATCGAGCGTGCCTCGGCCGTCGTACGCGAGAAGGCGCAGGACCTCAGCGACGAGGAGATCGCCGAGCGCGGTGCGCAGGTGGGCATCGGCGCGGTGAAGTACGCGGACCTGTCGACGTCGGCGGCCCGCGACTACAAGTTCGACCTGGACCAGATGGTGTCGCTGAACGGCGACACGAGCGTGTACATCCAGTACGCGCACGCCCGGTCCCGGTCGATCAAGCGCAAGGCGGGCGAGCTGAAGTCCCAGCCGCACCCCGAGCTGGAGCTGGTTCCCGCCGAGCGTGCGCTGGGGCTGCATCTGGACCAGTTCGGCGAGGTGCTCGGCGAGGTCGCCGCCGCGTACGAGCCGCACAAGCTGGCCGCGTACCTCTACCAGCTCTCGTCGCTCTTCACGACCTTCTACGACCAGTGCCCGGTCCTGAAGGCCGATGTCCCCGGCGATGTCGCGGAGAACCGGCTGTTCCTCTCGGACCTCACCGCCCGCACCCTGCACACGGGCATGGCCCTGCTCGGCATCCGCACCCCCGAGCGCCTCTGACCGCACCGGCCCCCGGGGCGCACCTCGCGCCCGGGGGGCCGATGGTCAGTTGTCCGTGTTCTCCACCCACTGGGCCTTGTCGGGCCAGTAGGTGTACTCCGGCCGGCCCGTGGTGCTGCTCGTACGGAACGGTTTGCCGTTGTCGTCGATGCGCAGCGTCCCGCTCCGGTCTCCGCTGGACCATTCCAGCTCCAGGTACCAGGTCACGTCGTGGCCCTCCACATGGGCGTTGACGTCGAACACCTCCACATCGGTGGAGCTCACCCGGTACGGAAAGTCCTTCGCGGGAACGACCCGGCCCGCGTCCTCGCCCGCGACCGGCTGCGTGCGCGGCCGGCCGTCGTCCAGGTCGATGTCGAAGCTCTGCGGTGTGATGCCGCCGCCGCAGCCCTCGCCCATCGAGTACGAACCCCACTGCAGCGGCGCGTTCCGCGACAGCACCCGCACATGCAGCCCGTGCAGCACGACCGCGTCCTGCAAGGTCCCCTGGATGGTGAGTTCGAGCTTCATGTCGCCCCCGTCCACGCCGCCGAGGGCCCTCGCCCAACTGCGGCGGTCCTGTTCCGGCGGCGGCGGCACGACGTCGCCGGGGTCCCGGTCGAGCAGGTAGTACTGCCCGCACGGCGAATCCCAGTTGTACGAGCTGATGGTGGCGGCCAGGGGCACGCCCTGGGAATGCGCTCCCCCGGCGCCGCCCTTCGCGTCCGCGGGACGCGGGTCGGCGGACCCCTTCTTCCCGGCCGTGGCGGAAGCCGTGGCCGAGGCGCTGCTCGTGGCCGGTGACGGGCTCGGGGACGGCGACGCGGAGGCGGTACCGCTGTGC
>DATCWZ010000113.1:0-3228 GCA_036566065.1 Streptomyces sp.
CGGAGAGTGGGGCGGCCGGGTCGGATCACTCTCGTCTGTGGATGACACGGGTCCAGTCTCGCGTACGCCGGTGACAACCGGCCGCCCGGCCGGTCAGCGCCGGTCAGCGCCGGTCAGCCGGGACGTCCACGGCCACGCAGACCGCGCGCCAGACGTCCTTCGCCTCCCAGCCGGCGGCCAGTGCCTCACGCACCGTACGGCCGCCGAGTTCGGCCATCACATGGTCGCGGGCGAACGAGTCGGCGTACGTCTCGCCGAAGTGGGCCCTCATCCGCTCCCAGAAAATCGTCAACCGCATGCGTCCAGTATCCCGCTCCTGAGGGTGCAGCCGGGCCACTCCGCCGTGCCTGAGGCACTTTCCGTTCTACGGTCGGTGCATGGCTGGAACCGGAGCAAGCCCCCTCGCCCGCGCCGAGCGGTTCATCTGGCTCACCGCCCGCGTCCTGGAACAGCGGCGGTTCGCCCACCACTTCCTCAACGGGAGTGCGGAGGCGGTCGAAACCGCGCTCGCCGCCTACCTGAACGACGACGGCGGCTACGGGCACGCCCTCGAACCCGATCTCCGCGGGCCCGTGAGTCAGCCGCTGCACACCGCCCACGCGCTGAGCGTGCTGGATTCGATCGGCCGCTGCGGCGGGCCGCGCGTCGAGCGGATCTGTCGCTATCTGACCGATGTGTCGACCAAGGAGGGCGCCCTTCCGGCCCTGCATCCCTCGCAGCGCGGCTATCCGGCCGCCCCGTTCATTCCCGTCGTCGACGACCCGCCGCCCGAACTGCTGGCCACAGGGCCGGTCGTCGGGCTGCTGCACCGCAATCAGGTGTGGCACGCCTGGCTGTTCCGGGCCACCGACTTCTGCTGGAGCGCCGTCGACGCCCTGGAGCAGTCCCATCCGTACGAGATCGAGGCGGCGGTCGCCTTCCTGGACGGCGTCCCCGACCGGGCGCGGGCCCGGACGGCGGCCGACCGGCTGGGGCGGCTGGTGCGTGAGCAGCGGCTCGCGGTGCTCGATCCGGAGCGGCGAGCGGAGTATCCCGTGGCCCCCGGGTATGCGCCGGGCGAGCACCACTTCCCCTACGACTACGCCCGTACACCCGAATCGCTGGCGCGTTCGTGGTTCACCGAGGAGGAACTGGAGCGTTCGCTGGACCATCTGGCGGCCGAGCAGCAGGAGGACGGCGGCTGGCCGCTGAACTGGCGCCAGTGGGCTCCCGGGACGGCCCTGGAGGGGCGGCCCATCGTGACGCTGAGGGCCCTGCGGACCCTGCGGTCGTACGGGCGCGGTCTGCGCTGAGCGCCCCTGATGGCTATCCCAGCGCGCGCGCCCCGGCGGTGACCAGGACGGCGGCGCCGACGACCACCAGGAAGGGCGCACGCAGGACCAGCGCGAGCACCGCCGCCACAAGCCCCGCCCCCCGGGCGTCCAGCACGAGCAGTTGTCCGTCGCCGAAGGTCTGCTGCGCGGTCAGGGCCGCGAGCAGCGCGACCGGCAGGAGCGCGGCCAGCCGCTGTACGACGGGGCGTTCCAGGATGCCCGCGGGAACGAGCAGTCCCAGGAGCTTCGCCAGATAGCAGCCGACGGTGGTGAGTCCGATGGCGATCCAGATGGTCATCGGCGTGCCCCGTTCTCCGTGGTTCCCCTGCGCCGGCCCATCAGGAAGAGGACGACGGGCGCGGCCAGCGCGGCGAGCAGCACGGGGACACCGGCGGGGAGCACTGGCAGCAGTCCCAGGGCGAGCAGGACCGCGACCCCGGCCGTGACGCGCTCCATGGTGCTCTTGAGCATCGGCGCGAGCAGGGCCAGGAAGACTGCGGGGCTCGCCGCGTCGAGCCCCCAGGCGTTCGTGTCGCCGAGGGCCTCCGCGCCGAGGGCGCCCACCAAGGTGGTCAGGTTCCACAGCACGTACAGGGTGAGTCCGGTGACGGTGAACCCGATGCGCGCGGCCCGCCGGGTGGGCTGGGGCAGGGTGACGGCGGTCGTCTCGTCGATGACCCAGTGGGCGGCGAGGGGCCGCAGGGCGCGGGGCAGGGCGAGCAACTGGGAGAGGCGCAGGCCGTAGAACGCGTTGCGTACGCCGAGGAAGAAGGCCCCGGCGGCCGCGGTGTACGGGTTGCCTCCGGCCGCGAGCGCGCCGACGAGGGCGAACTGCGAGGCGCCGGTGAAGACCAGGAGGCTCAGCGCGCAGGTCTGCAGGAGGCTGAGTCCGGAGCCGGCCGATGTGACGCCGAAGGCGAAGCCGGAGAGCCCGACGGCGATGCCGACGCCGAGCGCGTCCCGTACGACGGCCGCGTCGGTCTTCTCCTCTCCCTGGGGCGGGAGGCCGGTTATGCCGCCGGACGCGCCGGCGCTCTCTGGGAGTGCTGTCTGTTCTGCCACGAGTGGCAGGTTACGTGGCCGGATGCGTACCGGTCTTGTACGTTCTTGCGCGCTCACGCCGGTACGCGCCCGGGGGCACTCCCACGATCCGGGTGAAGTGACGATTGAGATGGGGCTGGTCGGTGAAGCCGACCGCGACCGCGGCGTCGGCCGGTGTGCCGCCCGCGTCGAGCAGTCGGCGGGCCCGGCGCACCCGGGCATCGGTGAGCCAGGTGTGCGGCGGCATACCGTACTGCTTCCTGAAGGCTTTGAGCAGGGCGAACGGGCTCGTTCCGAGCTTCGCGGCCAGCGCTTCCAGGGTGGGCGGCGCGGCCATCCGCTCCTCCAGCACCGCACGGGCGTGACGTTCGACGAGCCGGGCGACCAGCACCCGCAGCACGCTGTCGGCCGCGAGGGCGTCGCCCTCCTCGGCGGCGCGGTGGATCCCGCGGATCAGCCGGGCGGCGTACGGGTCGGCGCACGCTGGTCTCACCGAAGCCGACCGTGCCGCGCATTCCCGTCGCGTCGGCCGCGATGTCGTTGATCACCCGGGCGGACGGGTAGAGCGTGGCGTACACCCAGCCCTCGGGCACTCCGGCGCGCGCGGTGTGCGGCACCTCCGGATTGATCATGACGACGCTGCCGGGGCCCGCGTGCACGGTGCCGCCGAGCAGGCCGACGTCCTCGATCCCGTAACTGACCGCGCAGAAGACATAGCCCCGACGGGCGACCGCGGCCGTTGTCAGTGCCGGGGTGCACGATGGGGGACATGGCCGGTTCCGCACTCGAATCGTTCTCGCCCGCGACCCGTAGTTGGTTCGCAGGCGCCTTCGACGCGCCCACGGACGCGCAGGAGGGCGCCTGGCGTGCCCTC
>DATCWZ010000110.1:0-14248 GCA_036566065.1 Streptomyces sp.
CGCCTCATTCGTCAACTGTTCCAAGGGTGAGGCGAAGCGCCTGCCGCTTCCGCGCGATCTCGCCGAGCGGCCGTGGGACGACCTGGACTTCCTGGGCTGGCGCGATCTGTCCGCGCCCGACCGCAGTTATCTCGTCACCGAACTCCGCGGCGAGCTGACCGGCATCGTGCTCCGCTTCCCGTCCCGGCAGCGCGGCTTCCTGCACCGCAGCATGTGCTCCGTCTGCCTGACCACGCATCCGGGCAACGGCGTCTCATTGATGACCGCCCCCAAGAGGGGCCAGGCGGGCCGGGACGGCAATTCGTCCGGCATCTACATCTGCACCGACCTGGACTGCTCGCTGTATGTGCGCGGCAAGAAGGTTCCGGCGCCGGGCGGGCGGTTCAGCGAGTCGCTGACGGTGCCGGAGCAGATCGAGCGGACAAGGGCCAAGCTGTCCGCGTTCCTGGACACCCTCGCCGGCTGAAAGGTACGGGGGCCTGGACTCGGACCGTACCGGCACCCGAAAGTGGTCCCATGAACTTCGAGGAGGCCGGTCCCCCGGCCGCGATCGGATACGGAGCAGCGAGGTCCAGCACGTGACCTCGCTGCTCCGTACCACCGCACCCGCCGCCGACGGCCTGGCCCTCAGGCGCGGCGCTGCCCAGGTCCTCCTCACCAACTGGACCGGCACGTCCACCGTCCCGTCCCGGGGGCTCTATCCGCACCAGTGGAGCTGGGACTCGGCGTTCATCGCCATCGGTCTGCGCCATCTCTCGGTCCGGCGTGCCCAGCGCGAGCTGGAGAGTCTGCTCGGCGCCCAGTGGGCCGACGGCCGTGTACCGCACATCGTGTTCAGCCCGTCGGTTTCCCTGGACGCCTATTTCCCCAGCCCCGACTTCTGGCGCTCCTCGCGCGCCGGCGCCGCGGCGGGCGCCCCGGCCGGGACGGAGACCTCGGGCATCGTGCAGCCCCCGGTCCACGCGCTGGCCGCCTGGCTGGTGCACCGGGCCGACCCCGGGGCATCCTGCCGCCGGGACTTCCTGCCCCGGTTGTACGGGCGCCTCGCGGCCTGGCACGACTACCTCACCGGGTCCCGTGACCTGGGCGGCGGCGGGCTCGCCGCCGTGATCCATCCCTGGGAGCCGGGCATGGACAACAGCCCGTGCTGGGACGGCCCGCTCCGGCGTGTCGAGCCCGCGGCACCGGGGTCCTACCGGCGCGCCGACCTCCACCACGGGCAGTCGGCGGAACGCCCCACGGACCTGGACTACGGCCGCTACGTCCGGCTCGCCGCCGACTACCGCGACGGCGGTTACGCGGACGCGGGCGCCGGGCACGCCTTCGCCGTCGAGGACCCGTGCGTCAACGCCCTGCTGATCATCTCGGAGCACGCGCTGGCGCGGATCGCCGCCGAGACCGGGGCCGACCCCGTGCCCCACCGGGAGCGGGCCGCCCGGCTGACCGGGGCGCTGGTACGGCGGCTGTGGTCCCCGGCCGACGGCATGTTCCTGTGCCGCGACCTGGTTCCGGACGCGCTGATCGCCGAACGCAGCGTGGCGGGCCTGGTCCCGCTCATCGTCCCGGGCCTCCCCCCGGGCATCGCCGAGGCGATGACGCGGACGCTCAGCGGCGACGGGTTCCGGCTCGGCAGGCTCGCGATGGTGCCTTCGTACGACATCGGCGGCCACGCCTTCGACGCGTCCCGCTACTGGCGCGGGCCCGCCTGGTTCAACATCAACTGGCTGCTGGAGCGGGGACTGCGCCAGTACGGGCAGGTGCCGGCCGCGGACCGGCTGCGCACCTCGATGCTCGCCACGGCCGGGGCCTCCGGCTTCGCCGAGTACGTGGACCCGCTGACGGCGCGCCCCCTGGGCACGCGCGACTTCGGCTGGACGGCAGCCCTCACCCTCGACCTGCTGGCCACCCCCGGAAACAGGCGCGCACCGCAGGAGTACTGAGGCACAGACCTTGTAGTAATCAGGGAGCTGCTCGGCCACGCCCACATCGGCGTCTACGCCCACGTCCGACTCCGCCTCCAGCGCCAGGCCATCGACACCCTCGGCAACGTGCTCCGCCCAAGCAGCTCCCCTGACGGCACGGTTGCCGCGCCGTAACTCTGCACCGTCTCCAACGACGTCGACGGCCCCGCAAGGTGCCTTGCGGGGCCGTCGACGTTCGCCCGCGTTGCCGTCAGCGCTGCCGTCAAACACCAATATCTACTGGTCGGCAAAAGACGGGCGTGCTGATCTCGCGTTCATCGAAACAGGTTCCGTTGGGATTTCAATCTCCGTCTAGACGCAACTGCATTTCCCCTTTTTCGCGACATTCGTGAGCCAGCCTGAGCGCGCCCTCCAGGAACTCCTTCACTGCAGGATCTTGGACCCGCAAGAATTCGACCTCAACTTCCGAGATGAACTGATCCATCTCGCCCGAAGTCAAGATCAGAGTTCCGTAGGGATCCACTCGACTCAGCATGGGGAGCACGCTCGATCCGCAAAGGCGAGCGAACTTGTCGTGAAGATCGAGAACAGCGTCCACCTGACTCATGCGCCGACGTCTCGAGCTGCTCCCTCGCTGCTCCACGCGCACAAGGGTCACATCTACGCCCACAACACCTCCTTGAGTGAGAGCCCGATGTCACAACCACGCATCACTCGGGCCCCTCAGACGGGAAGGCTGTGATTAGTTTTCGATCACGAACCACAACCCGAATATAGTACTGGTCATCTCCAGCTCTGTTCCGGCCGATCGGATTCGGGAATTTGTAGTAGTACGCCCCGTCGCCGGTCTGGCCATCGAGTGCGCGATTGATCATTTTCTGGATCTTCGCTTTGCTCGTCGTCAAGAACTTGCTCTTGTTGGGGAACTCGCCGCCACGAACAACGTGCCGATCCCATATGTGATCCCAGCGACCCTTCGAAATTGGCACAGGGCAGCTGGAATTGTGAACGAGTACCGGCGTGGCACCCGCCAGCACATAGTACGTGTGCAGGTCTTCGACTGTGAGGTTGTACGTCCGAGCGTGCTTGGTGTACGCCCGGTTGCTGATGACGCGGACGGTGGTGCCGTCGGGAGTTCTGAGGGTCATGTCGGCGGCAAGGTTGCGGGCCTCGACCCAGGCGCCGATCTCGGGAACCCAGAACGGGTGTTCGTGTGTAGCGGTGAGCTTCTCGGGTCCGTCGGGTGTTTCGATGGTCAGTTCGTTGAAGTGCTTGTCGTCTTCGGTGACGATCAGGCGGGTTACCTTCCGGAGACGGGTCTCCCCTGTTTCCGGGTCTGTGGCAACAACCTCGTCGCCGACCTCAATCTTTTCAATGACCTTGGTTTCGCCGTCAGCCATGAGGACTTGAGTGCCGGCAAGGAAACACTTACATCCGGAAGCGTACTTCTTGAGCCACTTTTCGACGGCCTCTTTACCCTTTTTCGCGACCGAACTGGGTACGAGTTTCAGGACCTTCACGAAGGGGAGGTCCGAGGCTACACCAAGGTAGTCCCAGCCATTTGCCTCCCCGGTAACCACCTTCTTCCATGATTCGACGTCAGGGATGACGAGAGACGCTATGAATTTCAGCGACTTAGTCTGGGCTGCTATGTCGTACGGCTTGATGACGGTCGTTGTGCCCAGCGTCGGGTGGTAGCTCCCGGTTCGGTTAACGCTGTGGAGGTCCCCCTCGCTGTTATAGGTGTAAAGGGCGCGTTCGTAACGGTAGGACCAACCTCCGCTACCGTTCGGAACCAACCAGTCCCGGTAGATGTAATTGCCGTCCTTGCAACCCCTCTCGCAGTCGGTGACCGGCCTCAGACCGTCGGGATCGCTGGTGCTGACGGGGCTGTTCTTGGCGTAGGAGTAGCCGTTCATCTGCAGCGGGTCCGTGATGTCCAGCAGCGGATCTGCGCTGATGAAGCGGCCGTTGGCCTGGTCGTACTCGCGCGCGCCGATGTGTGTCAGTCCGGTGTCGGTGTCGTCGATACCGACACCCAGGTAACTGCGCCTGTCCGGCCAGGAGGTCGGCTCGGGGCCGCGGGCTTCACCGAAGGGCTTGAAGGCCCGCCTGGTCACCGGCTGGTTGGCGGCCATCTGAACGGTGGTGTTGGCGGTACCCAGATGGTCGGCGAGTTGGATGTTGCGGGTATGGCCGGTACTGGTGCCGTTCGAGGTGCGGACGACTGTCGGGGCGCCGGGGTGGACGTAGTTGCGGGTTGCCTTGGTTATCTTCCCGGTGGCGTCGGTGGTGAGTTCCCCACCGGGAAGGTAGAGAGTGGAGCCTTCGCTGGAGTTCTCCAGGAGGCGTTGGCCGCCGGTGTCGTAGATGTAGTTGACGGTAGTGGCGCCGGTGGTGACGGTGGCCGGCTTGTTCTCGGTGGTCCAGGTGAAATTCTGGGTGTCGTCGGCGAGGTCGCGCTTGGTGGTGTTGCCGGCCAGGTCGTAGGTGTAGGCGCTGCCGGAACCGGAGGGGGTGCTGGAGACCCAGTCCAGGACGTGGGGCTGGGTGGTGACCGGTTCGGTGGCACCGTTTCCGGCGGTGGTGCCGTAGTAGGAGCGATAGGTGATGTTCTTGGTGGGGTCGGTGACGTTGTGCTCGGTGAGAGTGGAGCGGTTACCGATCCAGTCGTAGGTGAATGCCTGCCGGTAGGCGGTGGCGGAAGTCGCCACCGTACCGGCGGCCGGGGCGGCTGCGGCGAGCGTGCTGGTCAGCGAGGCATCAGGGCTGGAGGTGTCGGTGTCCTCGTCCGGCGCGTCCGCGACTGGGCCGGACGAGTTGGCATAGTCGGTGCGGTAGCCGAAGGCGGCACCGCTGGCGGTTTTGCAGCCGTTGCCTGTGCCGGTGGGGGTGATGGTGGAGGTCCAGGCGTGGACGAGTTCACCGAGGGCGTCGTACGTGTAGCACTGCGTGTCCCAGGTGGAGCCCGAGGCATCGCTCAGCTTGCGGGCGTTCGACGTCATGGTGCCGGAGGCGTCGTACGCGTAGTAGCTGTCGGTGATGCGGTGAGGTGAAGCGGTCTCGCGGTCGGTGACGGTGCGCTGGAGGCGTCCGGTGTGCGGGTCCATGAAGTTGGTGGTCCACACCCGGTAGGGCTGCGAGCCGGAGACAGTGCGGAGGACTTCACCGAACGGGGAGTAGGTGACGTCAGCGGTGTACCAGCTGGATCCTGCCGTGGACTCGGGCAGGCCGTCCTCGTTGTAGCGGGTGACCACCTTCTCGGAGGCGATGCCGCCCTTCGCCGGGTAGGTCACCGACAGGGGCTTACCCGTCGGCGTATAGCCGTAGGTGTAGCTGTAGGTGCCTGAAAGTCCGGTGGTCCTGGAGTTGGCGGGGATGGTGATGTCCCGCCTCGTGGGCTGGTAGTCGGTGGTGTAGCCGGTGATCTTGTCGACGTAGTCGCCGTCCGCTGTGTGGCGGGTCGAGGCGACCGGCATACCGAGGGCGCCCGCGGCATCGAAAGTGAAGGACTTGACCGGGTCGGCCGTGGCTGAACCCTCGCGGACAGCGGTCACCCGCCCGAGCACGTCGTAGGTCGTGTACAGGGACTTGCCGTTGGCATCGACAGTGGTGAGGGGACGGTCGGCGCCGTCGTACGCGGTCGTCCTCGTGGTGCCTGTGTCCGGGTCGGTGGCCTCGACCACGCGGCCGCGCGCGTCGTACTTGTACGTCCACTCGTCGCCCGCCGGGTCGGTGACTTCCGAGCGGTTGCCGCGGACGTCGTAGGCGTAACGGGTGGATCGAGTGGCCGACTGGCCGGCGTCGGTGTACTGCTCGACCTCGGTGACCCGGCCGAGGGCGTCGGTGGTGGTCCACGTCGCCGGAGAGGTGTTGCCCGGAGGGTCGACATGCACCGTGTTCGGCCCGTACGAGGTGAATGCCTCGTACGCGAAGTCGCCGTCGTGGTAGGTCGCTTGGCGGGTGGTGCGGCCCATGCCGTCGTACTGGGTCTTGACGTAGCTGGGGATGAGTGTCGTGGACTTCGGTTGGAACAGTGTCGCGGTCGGCTGGTCTGCGGCGAGGTAGCCGCTGGTGACGATGCTGGTCCGACCGTGGTCGTCGTAGGAGGTGTCGGTGATGATGCGGCCGGGGCCGTGGGCCTCGTTCTGGGTCTGGACCGGGCGGAGCAGGCCGTCGTAGATGGTGACCGAGGAGGCGTAACTGCCGTCATCCTTGATCGTCTTGGTGGTGACGGCAGCGGGGCTGGTCCTGGAGGGGGTGGCGGTGGCCTGTTGGTAGCTGATCTGGACGTCGGGGGTCTGGCTGCCGGTGGAGCGGATCGGGGACCAGCCCTTGGCCAGGCGGCCGAGGGCGTCGTACTCGTACCGGGTCACGCGGCCGTTGGGGTCGGTGACGGTGAGGGGGAGGGAGCGGCCGGGGTCGAAAGTGGTCGTGGTGGCGTGCCCGAGGGCGTTGATGGTCTTGAGGCCGGTGAGCGGACCTCCGGTGTCGGCCGGTGTGTAGACGTTTTCGGTCGTGCCCTGACTGGGCCTGGTGACCTTGCGGATGCGGCCGAGCGGATCGTATGTGGTGGTAGTGACGACGCTGTCTGCGTCGCCCTCGCCGTTGGATTCGGCGACCGTGGTGGGTACGCCCTTGAGGGGCGTGGCGCCGTGGGCGAGGTTGTCGTAGCTGGTGCGGACCGAACTCAGCAGGTGCGTGGCGTAGTTCGCACCGGCGTACTGGGCACAGGGCACAGCGATCGTCCGGCTCTGGGAGATCAGGCCGATCAAGTGCGCGTCGGTGTTGTGGACGTAAGTGTTGCGGGTGCATTCCTGCTCGGAGAGTGCTTCGCCCCCGGTGCCGTCGGGCTTGACGACGAAGCTCTCGACCTCCGTGGCCAGGCCGTAGGTGTCGTCGACGGTGGTGAGAGTGCGCTTGGACTGCCATCCGGCATCGAGGGACTGGATGTCGTCGGTGCGCTTGATGCCGACGCGATGGGCAAGGAGCGGCTCCATGGCTGAGCCGTCCTCCGCCTCCCGGGCCCGGGAGGCGGTCTGCTTGGACCAGGGGAAGTTCAGGGTGCGCCGGACGAGTTGCTTGCCCGAGTCCTCGTAGGTGAGGGCCTCGGCGACCAGGCCCGCGTACTGGCGGGCATCGTCGCTGACCAGGGTGTACGTGCCGGTGGTGTCCTTGACCTCGCCGCCGGTGCCGAGGAAGTAGCGCGTCTCGGAGTACGACTGCGACTGCGGGTCGTCGTTGCCGGTCTTGCTGGAAGTGGTCTTGCTGCCCTTGGCCACGGAGACCTGGCGGTATCCCTGCCAGTCGCTGTACGTGCGCAGAGCGGGCCGCTGGAATTCGTCGTCGGACTTGGCCCAGGCCGGACCGGCGTACTTGTACTTGGTGACGATCGGCACGCCGTGGTTGGTGACCTTGTCGGTCTCCGCGACGGAGTCGACGACGTACTTGTTGAACCACTGCTTGGGCGGGGTCCGCTCGTCGCCGTCCGGGGACCAGCGGACGGGGAAGCAGGTTCCGTTCGCCTTCTCCTTGTCCTCGGAAGGCGGGGTGGCGCAGCCGCCGGTGTACTCGACCTCGATGTCGGCGCCGGCCTCTGTGGCGACCGTGCCGATGCGGGGACGGGTGAAGGCGGGACGCTGGTCCTCGGGGCCGGTGCGGACGAGGTTGGGGAGCTGGCGGTCACGCAGGCGGGACTGGAGCGGCGAGGAAGAGCCGACGCGGTACTCGGCGAAGCTCACGCCGTCCTTGGACTGGATGGTGCCGGTTGTGTCGCCGGGGCCGTATCCGGTGCGGGTGATCGAGTTGAGCCAGAGTCCTGGGGAGGTGTCGTACCAGTCGCCGGGAAAGGACTGATGGAGGGCGTAGACGTCGACCTTGCCCAGGCCGGTCACGCCGGGGCGGCCACCTAGGGTGGTGACGGTGTCCAGTCGCATCTGTGTCCAGAAGGACGGGAAGCCGGGGCAGAGTTTGGACGTTGACTTGCAGTTGAGGTTGCCGGGGGTGTCCCACCAGGGGCGATAGGCGCCGGGGTCGTCGGTCTTGGCGAAGTTCGCCGCGTCACAGACGGTGGTGGACATCAGGCAGCGCTGCTTGGCGCCGAAGCTGACCTGCGCGGAAGGCTTGGACAGGTCGTCCGAGCGCATTCCGTAGTCGATGGTGGTGGGGTAGGCGAAGCGTTCGTAGGCTTCAGGGGTCTTGCGCTTGTCGCGGACGGCGTAGTAGTTCGTCTCCTGCTTCCAGTTGACGACCATCACATTGCCGTGGACGTCGACGACCTTGTCCAGGCCCCAGCGCCAGGCCTGCTGCTTGCCCGCGCCGCAGCGGGAGTCGGCGAAGGTGGTTGCATGGCAGGGCTCGCCCGGATGGTTACCGAAGACGGGGACTGTGGAGACCGAGTTGGTGTTGGCGTGGCCGCCGCCGACCTCGTGACGGCCGAAGGTGTAGACGGTCCCGTCGGTGCTCGTCACCTCCCAGTACTCGCCGTCGTTGTCGCCGTTCGTCGCACCGGTCTTGAGTGTGACCCGGGTACCGTCGTCGGACGCGGGGCGGTAGGTGTCGGTGGTGCCGACGCGGACCAGCTCGGTGGTCCGGCCGGCGAGGGACATCACCGCATTGTGCGAGACCCAGCACAGGTCGGAGGTCTTGTCGGTCTTGGCAGTGTTGTTGGGGGCGCCGGCGTCAAGGGTCTTCCGGTCGTCCTTGCAGCTGCGGTAGCGGCGTTCGATGTGGCCGGGGTCGTAGTCCCAGCCCTCGCCGATCCACGAGGATTGAGGGGAGGAGACGCCTGTGCGGCCATCCACGGACTGCGAGTCGTAGTTGAGCGCGATATTCGGAACGGGGCCGGCCGGGGGCGCTGGAACGGTCAGCGGGTAGGACCAGACGAAGGCGCCGGAGCTGCCGGCGTGCGACCAGGAGCCGCTGGAGGCAAGTGGGGTCGCCTTGAACGAGCCGCCGGGGCCGGCTCCGGAATCGACCGCGCCGATCACGGTGGAGTCGCCGCTGCCTTCCGCGTCCAGGGGGCGGGAGCCGGCTGACTGGGTGAAGGTGCCTTTGCCTTCGGACGCCGTGGCGACGGCGTCGTCGGCGGCCGGGTCGATGGTAGCGGAGACCGTGTTGGTGTCCGGGTCGTTGACTGTCTCCAGCTCCGTGTATGCCTGGCACTCCTCGACGTCGGGAGTGGTCAGGTAGCACGCAGGGAACTGGACCAGACGCAGGCGGGAGCCCCAGTCGGCGCCGTAGAGGTTTTCAAAGGTGCCGTAGTCCAGCGAGAGCGAGACCGGTACCGCGCCCGTGTCCGGCGGGTCGATGCGGATGACCGCACCGTCCACGCCCTGCGTGGTGACGTCGGTGCGGGCGTCTACGGTCACGCCCCACGCACCGGTGGGGGTGGGCTGCCCCTCGGCCGGGGCGAGCGTGACCGGGCCCTGGCCCAGCGACTGGGACTCGACGGCGGCGGACAAGCCGAGTAGGGCGCCGGACGCAAACGTGACCGTTGTGGTGGACGCGGGAAGCGGAGTGTCGGTGCCGGGCGGCGCCGCCTCCCTGTCCTGCGGAACGTCAGCCTTCAGGCTCTCGACGTCCTCGTTGACCGGTTTGCCGTCGGCCGGGACAACTTTGGCGAGCGACTCAAGAAGCAGGGCTTCGCGCCCCGGTTCGTTGGCCGACGGGACCGGCGGCACGGCCGCGGCCGTCGCGGGCAGCAGACCGACGAGCACGGCGGCGCCGGCTGCGGCGACAACAGCTCTGCGTACGCGCAGGCTTCGGGACAGGTGAGTTCGACCGAACACGGAGGGTCCCCCCCGGACCACTTGGAGCGGGGCCGGAGAGGGACCTCGCGCAGGACGAAACAGATCGGGCGAATTCTGTGACGTTGATGTGAAGGAACGCTAGAGGTTCAGACCATTAGTGATCATCATCACGCCGCGTAACGAGAGAATCGTTCACAGAGGGCCACTGATTGGGCGTCACCCCTCGGAAAAGGGACACATTCCGACGTAGGCTCGATTCCACTTCATAATTCCTGATGCACACTCAAATACCCTGCTACAGGGGGAGTTCATGCCGATATGAGACCCCCTGTCGGTGCGGTGGACACCCATCAGCCTCAGCACGGCGGCACCCGGACGAACCGAAATCGCCCGACCCGAGTTCCTGGCATATGAATTCCCAGGGTGACGACAGGCAGCTCATGAGTCATCATCAGCTCGCCCTGCCATGCCCGCGTCCCCGTACGGAACGGTCGCTTCGCCATGGCCGGCCACATCGTTCCGGAGGAGCCCGTACGCGTTGATCTGTGTGCCGGGCATGGGGAAAGGGGCCTCTCACGATGCCAACCAGTCAGTTCCGCATGCCCGGGCGCCGCGCCCTGGCGTTCGCCCTCGCCTCGGCGGTCGCGGCAACCGGCATCGGTTATGCCGGATACACGCACTCCGACCGACAACAGCAGGCCGGGCCACAGCGGGCGAAGGCGGTCACCGAGGGCGCCGCCTTCGTCAAGGCAGCCCGCACGGGCAAACAGGTCGAGGTCACGGCGAACCGCACCGAGCGCTCTACCACCTGGGCCCGTCCCGACGGCCAGCTCGCCACGCGGTTCCACGCCTCGCCGGTCCGGGTCCGCAAGGACGGCGAATGGCGCGCGATCAACACGGATCTGCGGCGCAGCGAGGCCGGCTGGGAGACCACGGCCACCGACGCCCGGATGGTGTTCACCACAGGTTCAGGCAAGCAGGACCCGGAGCGGGCCTCTCGGGCTGGGGCTCAGCGTGTGTCACTGGCAAAAGGTGCTCCCGTCGCGGCCACGGCTGAAGCGAACGACCTCGTCACGCTCTATGTGGGCGATGACGGCGAGTACGCCATCCAGCTCACCTGGCCGGGACCGGTTCCCGCCCCCATCATCGACGGCTCTCGCGCCCTGTACCCGGAGATCTTCCCCGGCGCCGACCTGGTACTCACAGCGGACAACGGCGGCTTCGCCCAGCTCCTCGTCCTCAAGAACCGGGCGGCCGCGGCCAACCCGCTGGTACATCAGCTCTCGTACGGCATCACCTCCGAAGACCTGACCTTCCGCCTCGACCCGCTGTCCGGCGTCCTCGCTGCCGAAACCTCCTACGGCAACGAAGTGGCCAGCTCCGGCACCCCGCTTATGTGGGATTCCACCGGCCAGCCCGCCATCACCGACGGACAGGTCGGAGCCACCGCCCAGCCCACCGGCTCGGAGAGTCCCGAGCCCAGCAACTCGGTGTCCTGGACACCGGAAGCGGTGCCGGCCGATGAGGCGACGAACGACGCAGAGTCGGACGAGCAGACCGACCGGGAATCCGAAGCCCCGAACCTGCCGACACCCACCGACGGCCCTGAGGTAACCCCCTCGGAGACCGCCACACCCACCGCTCCCGCCGAACCCACCCCCGCCCCGTCACAGAGCGGATCAGCGGCAACCCTCTCGCTCCCGCTGCTCGACGGACCATCGCCGGACTCCCTGGGCAACACCGTGGAGTCCGACCTCTCGGGCGACAACTGGGTCATCACGCCGGACCTGGACTTCCTCAACGCTCCGGAGACGACCTACCCGGTATTCATCGACCCGTCCGTCTCCAAGGACATGGACAACTGGACGACCGCCTACAGCCGGCACCCCAACGCCACCTTCTACAACGGCAAAGGCTTCAACAAGGGCGGCACCCACGAGGCCCGGGTCGGCTTCGAGTCCGACACCTGGGGCACTTCCCGTTCCTTCTTCAATATGGACTTCGACAAGAACCTCAAGGGTGCGAAGATCAGCAGCGCCAAGCTGCGCCTCCTGGAGACGTACTCCTGGTCCTGCAGCGCCCGCTCGATGAGCGTCCACATCACCGGAGCGATCAGCAAGAAGACCAACTGGAAGAACGCCCCGAAACTCACCGACGGCAACAAGCTGCAGACCCGCAGCTTCGCGCACGGCTACAAATCCGGCTGTCGCGACGCCTACGAGACCTTCGACGTGAAGAAGGCCGCACAGAACTACGCAGACCTCGGCCGCTCCAAGATCACCTTTGGTCTGCGTGCCCGAAATGAGAATTCCCAGTACTCCTGGAAGAAGTTCCAGGCAAACGGCGACAACGGTCCGGCCCTCTCACTCGTCTACAACCGTCGCCCTTCGTCCCCCACCAACCTCGACCTCTCCCCCGATGCCAAGTGCACCACCACCGAGCCGTACGTCCGGATGGGCGCGGGCAGTGTCACCTTCACCGCACGGGGGAAAGACAAGGACAGCAACCTCGACTACCTCGACTTCGACCTCTGGCCCACCGGCAAGTGGGGCACCACCGGCGACGTGCTCGGCTCCACGGGCAAAGTTTCCACTGGGAGTGACGGCGGCGATGCCCTACGCTCCACTCCCGCTTTCTCCACCAGCAATCTGACCAACGGCACCCTCTACTCCTGGCGGGTCCGCGGCATCGACGACAAGGGCGCCACTTCCGAGTACTCGCCGGCCAAGACTCCCTGTCGGTTCGTCCTGGACACCACCGCCCCCAAGCGCCCCAAAGTCACCTCCACCGACTTCCCCGACGCAGACGGCTCGGAGAACGGGTTCGGAAACGACGCCGAGGATGCCAACTGGTCGAAGCTGAAGTTCGGTACGGCTGGCTCCTTCACCGTCTACGCCGGCTCCACGGACACCGTTCGCTTCGAGTACTCCTTCAACGGTTCCAACTACAACTTCTCCAAGAGCCGTACCGCCGGGACGGCCGTCACCATCCCGACGACCATCGCCGACGCCAAACCCCCGACAGCCGGTCCCAACGTCCTGTACATCCGTGCTGTCGACTCGGCAGGCAACGCCTCCACCCCAGCTCTCTACTTCTTCTACGTCAGCCCGCGTGACGAGGCTGACAGCGCCGGCGACTTCACGGGCGACGACCTCGCGGACCTCATGGTCGTGACCGCCGCGGGCAATCTTTCTCTCTATCCGTCCCAGTCCACACCCGACCTCGCCCGCGCCAGCGGTGACCTCGACTACTCCATGTCCGGCGCCTACCGCACCAATCCCGCCAAGGACCCGGCATCCGAGGACGGTCTTCCACCGTTCGTGGCCGCACCCTCCGGTCACTTCAATGACTCCCTGATCACACACAACGGTGACATCTACGGAGGTGACGGCCTGCAGGACCTCGTCGTCAGGGTCGGCGGGAAGCTGTGGGTCTATCCGGGCGACGGGTACGGTGCCGTGAACATCGACAAGCGCAGAGAGATCATCCTTCCGGCCGGTGCCCCGTCACCTGCGTCCATGGACCAGATCGTGGCAGCGGGCGACATCACCGGTGACGGAAAAACCGATTTCTTCGCCCGTGTCGGCACGGAACTGTGGGCACTGGTCGGGTATCACGGGGCCACGATCAGCAGCGCGACCCGGCTGGCCCCGACCCTCTGGGACGAGCGGGACATCGTCACCGTCGGGGACGTATCCGGCGATGGAGTCGCCGACATGGTCTACCGGTCCGACCCGGACGCCTCGCTCCGTCTCCGCAAGGGCATCGCCGCCGGTAGCGGCGTCGACCTGAACTCGCTGGCCTCCGGGGCCAACTCAGCCGGCGGCGCGGACCTCGCATACTCCGGAGGCGGCTGGTCCCGCGCCTCCCTCCCGCACATCCTCGGCACCCCCGATGTGACCGGCGACTCCGTCCCCGACCTCTGGACTGTTCGCGCAGACGGTTCGGTCCGCCTATACGCCGGAAAAACCGACGTACTTACCGGCACAGGAACAGAGATCATCACAGCCCGGTCCTACTGGAAGAACCGCATCGCCATCGGATGACCTGTCGACGCCGAGCACCCGGACCGCTTCCTTGAGAAGAAGGTCCGGGCGCCCTGCGCGATGACGGGATCGAGGACGAAGCCGCACCGGAACTCTCCGGTGCGGCTTCGCGCGGTGCGGATGATCACGAACGGCGTCGTAGACCGGACCGTACAGAACCGGATCGCCGACGAGCACAGCCGCTCGACGGTGAAGAACACCAACGCCGTTCTGGTCCGCGTCATGGAGCAGGTGGTCCGTGACGGCATGATTAAGGTCAACCCCGCCCGTGTCGGCTGGCAAAGGCTCTACAAGCAAGCGGAGGACGAACTCCTCGGCCCACGCCAGCCCGATCGTGATCACCCGCTGACATCAGTCAAGGACACTGGTCCCCAACTGGTCCCCAAGAATGATCAAGGGCCGGTTTCGGATCTCTCCGAAACCGGCCCTGACCTGCGACTCTGTCGAGTCGGGACGACAGGATTTGAACCTGCGACCCCTTGACCCCCAGTCAAGTGCGCTACCAAGCTGCGCCACGTCCCGTCGCGTT
>DATCWZ010000749.1:0-2440 GCA_036566065.1 Streptomyces sp.
CCGACGGTCAGCACCGGCAGTGCGACCAGCACGGCGAGCGCCAGCGGCGGCGCGGTGACGGTGAGCGCGCCGAGCAGCAGCCCGGCCCACACCACCCCGATCGCCAACTGGGGTACCGCTTCACGCATCGCGTTGGACAGCCGGTCGATGTCCGTGGTGATCCGGGAGAGCAGATCGCCCGTCCCGGCGCGCTCCAGGACGCCCGGCGGCAGCCCGACCGAGCGTACGAGGAAGTCCTCGCGCAGGTCGGCCAGCATCTCCTCGCCGAGCATCGCGCCGCGTAGCCGCATGATCCTGGTGAACACGCTCTGTACGACGACGGCCAGCGCGAACACCGCGGCGACGCGCCCGATCCGCAGGTCCTCGGCACCGTTCGACAGGTCCTCGACCAGCCCGCCCAGCAGGTACGGGCCGGTGATCGACGCGATCACCGCGACCGCGTTGGCGCCGATGAGCAGGGCGAACGGCCTGCGGTGCCGCCTCAGCAGCTCGCGTACATAGGTGCGTACGGTCGTGGGCGTGCCGACCGGAAGGGTCGTCGCCGACTCCGGAGCCGCCGGGTCGTACGCCGGTGGTGCGACGCCGGTCATGCCGTCTCCTCGATCCTGTCCTGGGTGATCTTGTCCTGGGTCATCTCGTCGTCGGTCTCGCGAGTGACGACCGCGCGGTAACGCGGTTCGGTGAGCATGAGTTCACGGTGCGCGCCGACCGCCGCAGCAGTGCCCCGGTGGATCAGCACCACCCGGTCGGCGAGGTCCAGCAGCAGCGGCGACGAGGCGAACACCACCGTCGTACGGCCCTGGCGCAGCTCCTTGATCCCGGCGGCGACCCGGGCCTCCGTATGCGAGTCGACGGCCGAGGTCGGCTCGTCGAGCACCAGTGCCTCCGGGTCGGTCACCAGCGACCGGGCCAGTGCGAGCCGCTGACGCTGGCCGCCGGACAGGGACCGGCCGCGCTCGGTGATCCGGGTATCCATCGGATCGCCGTCCGCGTCGGCGGATGCCTGCGCCAGCGCGTCCAGCACATCGCCGCACTGCGCCGCAGCCAGCGCGTCCTCGCTGGACACCCGCCCCGACGACGGGACGGAGAGCAGATCCCGCAGCGTCCCGGAGAGCAGCACCGGGTCCTTGTCCTGCACCAGCACCGCGGTCCGCGCCGAGTCCAGCGGCAGCTCGTCCAGCGCCGTGCCGCCGAGCAGCACCGAGGGGACAGACTGCAGCGCATCGTCCGCGCCGTCCGTGCCGCCGACGGCCGGGGCGTGACCGCCGAGGCGCTCGGCCAGCCGGCCCGCCTCGTCGGGATCGCCGCAGACCACGGCGGTGAACAGGCCCCGGGGCGCCATCAGTCCGGTCACCGGGTCGTACAGATCACCGGCCGGGACCGTGGCGCCCAGCGTCGCGGGCCGCACGCCGCGCCGCAGCGAGAGCACCCGGACCGCGCGCTGGGCGGACGGCCGCGAGAAGGAGTACGCCATGGCGATCTCCTCGAAGTGCCGCAGCGGGAACAGCATCAGGGTCACCGCGCTGTACACGGTGACGAGCTGGCCGACCTCGATCCGGCCGTCGCGGGCCAGGGCAGCGCCGTACCAGACCAGCGAGATCAGCAGAACTCCCGGCAGCAGCACCTGGATCGCGGAGATCAGCGCCCACATGCTCGCACTGTGGACTGCGGCCTTACGGACCTCCTGGGACGCCCGGCGGTAGCGGCCGAGGAACAGTTCCTCGCCGCCGATGCCGCGCAGCACCCGCAGTCCGGCGACCGTGTCGGCGGCCAGTTCGGTCGCCCGGCCCGCCTTCGCGCGCTGGACATCGGCGCGCGCGGTGGCCCGGGGCAGCAGCGGCAGCACCGCCAGAGCGAGCACCGGCATGGCCAGCGCGATCAGCACGCCGAGCGAGGGCAGATACAGGACAAGTCCCGTGCAGATCAGTACGAGAGCGATGGCGGCGGCCGCGAACCGGGACAGCACCTCGACGAACCAGCCGATCTTCTCGACGTCGCCAGTTGACACGGCGACGACCTCGCCCGCCGCGACCCGCCTGGTCAGCGCCGAACCGAGGTCGGCGGTCTTGCGGGCCAGCAGTTGCTGGACACGGGCCGACGTGGTGATCCAGTTGGTGACGGCGGTCCTGTGGAGCATCGTGTCGCCCAGCGCGATGAGGACGCCCAGGACGGCGATCAGCCCGCCTGCGAGCGCGAGTCCGCCGCCGGAGCGTTCGATGACGGACTGCACGGCGAGGCCGACGGCGAGCGGCAGCCCGGCGATCGCGCACTGGTGCAGCAGCCCCCAGGCGAGGGCCTTGAGCTGACCGGCCAGTTGATTGCGCCCCAGCCAGTACAGGAAACGCGGACCTGAGCGGACATCCGGGTCGCCGGGATCTGCGTACGGAAGATCGCGAATCTGCATGACGTCCCAAGCTCGGAAGACGGAGCTCCCCCTGGC
>DATCWZ010000090.1:0-9292 GCA_036566065.1 Streptomyces sp.
CCGAGCGCGCCGCCCGGCTCGCGGCGCTGCGCGACGCCCTGGTCGCACGCAAGGACGAGATAGCCGAGACGGTCACCGCCGAGCTGGGCGCCCCGCTCGCTCTGTCGCAGGCGGTCCACGCGGGCGTGCCGGTCCTGGTCGCCGGGTCGTACGCCGAACTCGCCGCCTCGTACGCCTTCGAGGAGAAGCTCGGCAACTCCACCGTGCTGCTGGAGCCCGTCGGCGTGGTCGGTGCGATCACCCCCTGGAACTATCCGCTCCACCAGATCGTCGCCAAGGTGGCTCCCGCGCTCACGGCCGGCTGCACGGTCGTCCTCAAGCCCGCCGAGGACACCCCGCTCGTCGCCCAGCTCTTCGCCGAGGCCACCGAGCAGGCGGGTCTGCCCGCCGGTGTCTTCAACCTGGTCACCGGGCTCGGCCCGGTAGCCGGACAGGCGCTGGCCGCGCACGAGGACGTCGACCTGGTCTCCTTCACCGGGTCCACGGCCGTCGGCAGGCGGATCGGCGCCGCGGCGGGCGCCGCGGTCAAGCGCGTCGCGCTCGAACTCGGCGGCAAGTCCGCCAATGTGATCCTGCCCGGCGCCGATCTCGCGAAGGCGGTCAACGTCGGCGTCGCCAATGTGATGACCAACTCCGGCCAGACGTGCAGCGCGTGGACCCGGATGCTGGTCGACGCCGACCGGTACGAGGAGGCCGTGACCCTGGCCGCCGCGGCCGCCGCGAAGTACGTACCGGGGGAGCGGATCGGCCCCGTCGTCAACGCCAGGCAGCAGGCCCGGGTGCGCGGTTACATCGAGAAAGGCATCGCGGAGGGCGCGCGCCTCGTCGCGGGCGGCCCCGAAGCGCCCAGGGAGCAGGGGTACTACGTCAGCCCCACCGTGTTCGCCGATGTCACGCCCGCCATGACGATCGCCCGGGAGGAGATCTTCGGCCCGGTGCTGTCGATCCTGAAGTACGAGGACGTGGACGACGCCCTGCGTATCGCCAACGACACCGTGTACGGACTGGCCGGTGCCGTCTGGGCGGCCGACGACGCCGAGGCCGTGGCCTTCGCCCGGCGGATGGACACCGGCCAGGTGGACATCAACGGCGGGCGGTTCAACCCGCTGGCGCCCTTCGGCGGCTACAAGCAGTCCGGGGTCGGACGCGAGCTCGGCCCGCACGGCCTCGCCGAGTACCTCCAGACCAAGTCCCTCCAGTTCTGAGCCCCGCCCCCGACCTGCCCAGCCCCGACCCGCCCAAGGAGCCTGTCCGTGGTCCGCGCCGCCGTACTGCCCGCCGTCGGAGCTCCCCTGGAGATCACCGGCATCGAACTCCCCGAGCCCGGTCCCGGCCAGGTGAGCATCCGCCTCGCCGCCGCCGGGGTCTGCCACTCCGATCTGTCCCTGTCCAACGGCACGATGCGGGTGCCCGTCCCCGCCGTCCTCGGCCACGAGGGGGCCGGGACGGTGCTCCGCGTCGGCGAGGACGTCAGCCATGTCGCGCCCGGTGACGATGTCGTCCTCAACTGGGCGCCGTCCTGCGGCCGGTGCTACCACTGCGGTATCGGCGAGGTCTGGCTCTGCGCCGACGCGCTGAAGGGTGCGGGCAACATCCACGCCCGTACGGCCGACGGCAGGGAACTCCATCCGGGCCTGAATGTCGCCGCGTTCGCGCAGGAGACCGTCGTCGCCGCGAACTGCGTCCTGCCCGCCCCGGCGGGCATCCCGCTCACGGACGCGGCGCTGCTGGGCTGCGCGGTGCTCACCGGATACGGCGCCGTGCACCACTCGGCGCACGTACGCAGCGGTGAGAGCGTCGTCGTCCTCGGCGTCGGCGGAGTCGGCCTCGCGGTGCTCCAGTCGGCCCGGATCGCCGGGGCCTCGAAGATCATCGCGGTGGATGTCTCACCGGAGAAGGAGGAACTCGCCCGCCGGGCCGGTGCCACCGACTACATCATCGCCTCCGACCGGACGCCGAGGGCGGTCCGGGCGCTCACCGACGGCCGCGGGGCGGATGTCGCCGTGGAGTGCGTCGGACGGCCCGTCACCATCCGCGCCGCCTGGGAATCCACCCGCAGGGGAGGGCGTACGACGGTCGTCGGCATCGGCGGCAAGGACCAACTGGTCACCTTCAACGCCCTGGAGATCTTCCACTGGGGCCGGTCGCTGACGGGCTGTGTGTACGGCAACAGCGACCCGGCCCGCGATCTCCCCGTCCTCGCGGAACACATCCACGCGGGCCGGTTCGACCTCTCCATGATGGTCACCGAGCGGATCGGACTGGACGGCATCCCGGCCGCCTTCGACAACATGATCGCGGGCAAGGGCGGCCGGGCACTGGTCGTCTTCTAGGCGCGTTGCGCTCTGCCACGACGAGCGCATCAGGAGGCCGGGACCCGCGATCAGGGGATCCGGCCTCCCGGCTCCGCCGCGTCCTCCGGCACCGCCGGGTTTCCCGCTTCCCCGCGCCTCGTGGCCGTCCGTGCTCGGGTCCGCGAGACGGCGACCCCCGCCAGGCACAGCAGACCCCCGCCGATGGTCAGGAGCGCGGGCACCTCTTCGAGCAGCAGCCACGACATCAGCACCACCAGGGCCGGCACCGCGTACGTCGTGGCGCCCATCCGGCCCGCCGTGGTGCGGGCCAGTGCATAGGCCCACGTGGTGAACGCGAGAGCGGTCGGGAAGACACCGAGATAGAGCATGTTCAGCGTGGCGGAGGCCGGGGCGTCGGCCGCCTCGGAGACCAGCACACCGGAGAACGGCAGACACGCGACCGTACCGGTGAGACAGCCGAACGTGGTGACCTGCAGCGCCGAGCCATGCCGCAGTGCGGGCTTCTGGCTGACCACACCGCCCGCGTACGCCACGGCGGCCAGCAGACACAACAGCACGCCGAGCACCGATGAACTCCCGTGCCCGGACATGGAGAGGCCGACCACGGCGGCGCCCGCGAACGACACGGCCATGCCCGCCAGCAGTCTGTGCGGCAGCCCCTCGCCGAGCAGTTCGGCGCCCAGCAGCGCGATCAGGATCGGCCCGGTGTTCACGACCATCGCGGCGGTGCCCGCGTCGACCTGCTGCTCACCCCAGTTGAGCGCCACCATGTACAGCCCGAACCACAGCAGCCCGGACCCGATGATGCCGGGCCAGGCCTCACGGGAGGGCAGGCCCTCACGGCGTACGAGAAGGATCGCGCCGAGCGCCAGGGTGCCGGCGAGCAGCCTGCCCAGCGCCAGCGCACCGGGGGAGTACGCCTCACCGGCACTGCGGATCGAGACAAAGGCGGAGGCCCACAGCACCACCGTGGTGCATGCGGCGGCAGCAGCCCGCCAGTCGCGCCCGGGCGCGTGCCGCGTGGGGCGATGCGGTATCGGTGTCGTCGTCATGGCCCCGACCGTAGGCGCCGCACGCTTCGGTGCCCGCCGAACAGTTACCGGATACTCTCCGCGTCGATGCCCAGCAGCCGGGACAGCTCCCGCTCCCCGCCCGGCGTCGCCCGCACCGCACGTCCGGACCCGATCCGTACGCACCATCCTGACTCCAGGGCGTGCCTGCACAGTGCGGCGCCCGCGGTTCCCGCCAGATGCGGGCGGCGCTCCGTCCAGTCCAGACAGCTCCGGACGAGTGGGCGTCGGGTGGTGGACTTCAGGGCGATGCCCAGCTCCCCGAACCAGTCGAGGCCCGCGTCGGTGAGCGCGAACCCGGTGTCCTGCCGCAGCAGTCCCCGTACGGTCATCGCCTGGGTGATCGTGATGCCGAGCCGCCCGGCGAGATGGTCGTAGCAGGTGCGCCCCCGCGCCAGTGCGTTGTTGGCGCTCGCTGCCCGCAGGGTCGGCGGGTGCGCGTCCCGGCCGGGTACGACCTGCGCTGCCAGTTCCTCGACGAGATGGGCCGTGCGGTCGTCCGCGAGCCGTAGATAGCGGTGCCGGCCCTGTCGCTCCTGGGCCAACAGCCCGCCGGAGACCATCTTCCCCAGATGCTCGCTCGCGGTCGAGGGCGCCACCCCGGCGTGCCTGGCCAGTTCGCCGGCCGTCCAGGCACGGCCGTCGAGCAGGGCGAGACAGAAGCGGGCGCGGGTCTCGTCCGCGAGCAGCGCGGCCAGGGCGGCGAGCCGGGGTGCGGCCGGATCGTGGGATGTCATGCGTGCCATACGTCCAGGATGCGTCAGGCACGGTTCGGCGTAGGCCGAAGTGTGCCGGTCCGTGCCATCTGCTCGTACTGCAGTGCGAGACCGTCGAGGAGGGCCCGCAGCCCGGTCTTGAAGGCGCCCTCGTCAATCCGCTGGCGGTGCTCGGCCAGCAGATGGGCCTGGCCGAGGTGGGGATAGTCCGCGGGATCGTAGGCTGTCTCGTCGTCCACGAAACCGCGGGCGAACGAGCCGAGCGCCGAACCGGTGATGAAGTAGCGCATCAGCGCGCCCACGCAGGTCGCCTGGGCGGGCGGCCAGCCCGCCCTGACCATCGCGCCGAACACCGCGTCGGCGACCCGCAGTCCGGCGGGGCGGCGACCGGGCCCCTGGGCCAGCACCGGGACGATGTGCGGGTGTTCGGTGAGCGCCGCACGGTAGGAGACGGCCCAGTCGTGCAGTGCGGCGGGCCAGTCCCGGGGGTCCGACTCGTCGAACATCGACAGATCGACCTGCGCCGAGACGCTGTCGGCGACCGCGTCGAGGATCTCGTCCTTGTTGCGGAAGTGGTTGTACAGCGAGGGCCCGCTGACGCCCAGTTCGGCGGCTAGCCGGCGGGTGGAGACCGCGCCGAGCCCCTCGGCGTCCACGAGCGCGCTCGCCGCGGCGACGATGCGGTCTCTGCTGAGGAGGGGCTTGCGCGGTCGGGCCATGCGGCACATAGTAGGGCCTGCGAACAATAAACTAGCGGTGCTAATTTAAAGGTGCGGGTTTTGGTGCGCCGACCACAACTGCGGGGTGGAGCAGGATGAACCTGGAGCTGAGCCAGGAGCAGGAAGACGTCCGCCGGCTCGCCGAGGACTTCGTCGCACGGGAGATCGCCCCCCACTCCGCCGCCTGGGACCGCGCCGAAAGCGTCGACAGGGGGATCGTGAAGAAGCTCGGCGCCCTCGGCTTCCTCGGCCTGACCGTCCCGGAGGAGTACGGCGGTTCGGGCGGCGACCATCTGGCGTACTGCCTGGTCACCGAGGAGCTCGGACGTGGCGACTCCTCCGTGCGCGGCATCGTCTCCGTCTCGCTCGGCCTGGTCGCCAAGACCATCGCCGCCTGGGGCAGCGAGGAGCAGAAGCGGCGGTGGCTGCCGGGGCTCACCGCGGGCGAGGCGGTCGGCTGCTTCGGGCTCACCGAACCCGGGAACGGCTCGGATGCCGGACACCTCACCACGCGGGCCGTCCGCGACGGCGACGACTATGTGATCAACGGCGCCAAGATGTTCATCACCAACGGCACCTGGGCCGATGTGGTGCTGCTCTTCGCACGTACGAACGACACCCCCGGCCACAAGGGCATATCGGCGTTTCTGGTCCCCGCCGACGCGCCCGGCCTGACCCGGCGGACGGTGCACGGCAAGCTCGGCCTGCGCGGCCAGGCCACGGCCGAGCTGCTGCTCGACGGTGTGCGCGTCCCCGCGACGGCGCTCCTGGGGCCCGAGGGCAAGGGCTTCTCCGTCGCCATGTCCGCCCTCGCCAAGGGACGCATGTCGGTCGCGGCCGGCTGCGTCGGCATCGCGCAGGCCGCGCTCGACGCGGCCGTACGGTACGCGGGGGAGCGCGAGCAGTTCGGCAGGCCCATCGCGGGTTATCAGCTCGTCCAGGAACTGATCAGCGACATCTCCGTGGACGTCGACGCCGCGCGCATGCTGACCTGGCGGGTCGCCGACCTCGTCGACCGCGGGAAGGACTTCGCCACCGCCGCGTCCACCGCGAAGCTCTTCGCCTCCGAGGCGGCCGTCCGCGCCGCCAACAACGCGCTCCAGGTCTTCGGCGGCTACGGCTACATCGACGAGTACCCGGTCGGCAAGCTGGTCAGGGACGCCAGGGTGATGACCCTCTACGAGGGCACCAGCCAGATCCAGAAGCTGATCATCGGCCGCGCGCTCACCGGGGTCTCCGCCTTCTGAGTCCCCGCCTGCCCTAAGCGCTTGCTCAGGTTCGGGGTATGGTGTTCGTCCCGCTGACGGAGAGGGGCGCGCGACGATGAGCACGGCCAAGGAGAACGACGGCGACGACACGCCGTGGAGCGAGGTCGCGCCCGAGGCGGCCAGGCGGCTCCTCGTCGCCGCCGTCGACGCCTTCGCCGAGCGCGGGTACCACGCCACCACCACACGTGACATCGCCGGGCGGGCCGGAATGAGCCCGGCCGCGCTCTACATCCACTACAAGACGAAGGAAGAGCTGCTCCACCGGATCAGCAGGATCGGCCACGACCGCGCCCTGCTCCTCCTGGAGACGGCCGCCTCCGGCGAGGGCACAGCGGCCGACCGGCTCGCCGACGCCGTGCGCTGCTTCGTCCGCTGGCACGCCGAGCGGCACACCACGGCACGCGTCGTGCAGTACGAACTCGACGCGCTCGGCGACGAGCACCGCGCCGAGATCATCGGCCTGCGCCGGCAGAGCGACGCCGTGGTGCGCCGGATCATCAGCGAGGGCGTACGGGCGGGGGAGTTCGACGTCCCCGACATTCCCGGGACCACGCTGGCCGTCCTGTCCCTGTGCATCGATGTGGCGCGCTGGTTCAACGCGCAGGGCAGCCGGACGCCCGACGAGGTCGGCGCGCTCTACGCCGATCTCGTCCTGCGCATGGTCGCGGCTCAGAAGTAGTAGCGCGACACCGACTCGGCGACACAGGCCGGCTTGTCGCTGCCCTCGCGCTCGATGGTGACGAGGGCGGTGACCTGCACCCCGCCCCCCGCCTCCTCGACGCTCCTGAGCTCCGCCGTGGCGCGCAGCCGCGAGCCCACCGGGACCGTCGCGGGGAAACGGACCTTATTGGTCCCGTAGTTGATGCCCATCTTCATGCCCTCGACCCGCATGATCTGCGGGACGAGCACGGGCAGCAGCGACAGCGTCAGATAGCCGTGCGCGATCGTTGTACCGAAGGGCCCGGCCGCCGCCCGCTCGGGGTCCACATGGATCCACTGGTGGTCCCCGGTGGCCTCGGCGAACTGGTCGATCCGCTTCTGCTCGATCTCCAGCCACTCGCTGTGGCCCAGTTCCTCGCCGACTCCGTCACGCAGTTCCTGCGCGGACGTGAAGATCCTCGGGTCTGCCATGGTGCTGGTCCCTGCCTTCCGGCTCTGTCCTACATCCCTGAGCAATGTCTAAGCGCTTGCTCAGCATGCTGGGGCAGTGCGCTCCTGTCAACGAGGTCCGCCGAGGTCCACCGGCTTCCGGGCCCGGACCGGTTTCGCCCGGCGCCCGGCGCCGGTCACGCCACCGTCGCCAGATTCCTCGGCCGCGCCCCCCTGGCCCTCGCCAGCGCACCCGCCGTCAGCACGGGCCGCGGCACCACGATCCCGCAGCCCGTGCAGACGGGGCCCGACCAGGGTTCCTGGCGCAGATCCTGCCGCCATACGATCCCCGTCCCCCCGCAGACCGGGCAGCCCGTTCCCGGCTGCGAGCCCAGCGCGGCGATCAGCCGGCCCAGCACCTCGGCGAGCGGTCCGGCCGGATGGACCCCCGGATCGTCGCAGGGCGCGATCCCGTTGCCGCCCCAGGTCCGCCGGTGCCAGTCGTCGAACGCCCCCGGCCTGCGCAGCCCGTCGTGCTTCTCGCGCCGCCGCCGCTCGGCGAACCCCGTCTCGTACGCGAGCCAGACGGCCCGCGCGTCCTCCAGCTCCTTCAGCGCGCGCACCAGCCGCGCCGGATCGGGGGCCCTGTCCTCGGGCTCGATCCCGTGCCGGGCGCACAGATGGTCCCAGGTCGCCCGGTGACCGTAAGGGGCGAATCGCTCCAGGCACTTGCGCAGCGAGTACCGCCGCAATGCCAGATCGCCCAGCGGGTCGCGGACCTGTCTCGCAAGACTCCGGAAACCGGCCATGACACTGCCACCTCCGTCGCTCGTACTTCGGCGTCATGGGATGGACGTACCACTGCCCGATTCGGCTCCATCGAAAGGCAGAACGCGTCCAATGGCTGAGATGACACCTGTGAGGCGGCGCACGCCGGGCCGCCGGACGGCTCCGGATTCGAGAGCCCGTCCGGCGGCCGAGAGCATGATCAGCGGTACAGCAAATACGTCTTCCGCTGGGCGCGGAAGGCGGCCAGATCCGCGCTCCAGGCCCCGGTCACCTCATCGGTGTCCGCCCCGGCGTCGATCATCGTGCGGACCCGCGTACTGCCCGTCAGCTTGTCGATCCAGTCGTCCGCGCGCCAGGCGAACCCGCTCCAGACCTGCTTCGCCGTCACCAGCAGTGCGATTCCCGTACGGACTGGGTCGAAGACCTCCCGGTCCTGGACGTGCACCTGCACCCCGCCGACGGTCCTGCCCTGGAACTTGGAGAACGTCGGGGCGAAGTACGCCTCGCGGAAGGCGACCCCCGGCAGCCCGAGCGCGTTCGCCGCCGAAGCCCACCGGTGGTCGATTCCCTCGGCGCCGAGCAGTTCGAACGGCCGGGTGGTGCCGCGGCCCTCGGACAGATTGGTGCCTTCGAACATGCACGTCCCCGAGTAGACCAGCGCCGTGTCGGGCGTCGGCATGTTCGGGCTGGGCGGCACCCACGGCAGGCCCGTCGCGTCGAAGAAGTCCGAGCGCCGCCACCCCGACATCCTCACGACGTCCAGCTCCACCGGCCGCTCGGCCAGGAACTCCGCGTTGAAGAGCAGCGCGAGTTCGGCGACCGTCATGCCGTGGGCCTGCGAGATCTCCCTGCGGCCCACGAACGTCGCGAAGGCCGGATCGAGCACGGGCCCCAGCGCCGCCCTCCCCGTCACCGGATTCGGCCGGTCGAGGACGACGAACCGCTTGCCCGCGATCGCGGCCGCCTGCATGCAGTCGTACAGCGTCCAGATGTACGTGTAGAAGCGCGCGCCCACGTCCTGGATGTCGAACACGACCGTATCCACGCCCGACGCGGTGAACACATCCGCCAGCGGCTGCCCGCTCTTGAGGTACGTGTCGTAGACGGGCAGCCCGGTCGCCGGATCGTCATAGCGCCCCTCCGAGCCGCCCGCCTGCGCGGTGCCGCGGAATCCGTGCTCCGGCCCGAACACGGCGGTCAGATTCACCCGGCCGTCCGGATACATCACATCCACGATGTGCCGTACGTCCGAGGTGATCCCGGTCGGATTGGTGACGATCCCGACCTTCTGCCCGCTCAACAGCTTGTAGCCGTCGGCGGCCAGCC
>DATCWZ010000753.1:0-5119 GCA_036566065.1 Streptomyces sp.
ACCCGGTCCCTGGCCGTCCACAGCTCCCGTACGACCGCGATCTGACGGCGCCGCCGCACCTTGTGCATGCCGGAGGTCCTGCGCCAGGGGTCCTTGCGCGGCGGGGCCGGCGGCGCGGAGGCGATCGCGGCGAACTCCTGGCGGGCCCAGTCCAGCTTGCCCTGTCGGTCGAGTTCCTTCTCCAGGGCGTTGCGCAGGTCGACCAGCAGTTCGACATCGAGCGCGGCGTACCGCAGCCAGGGGTCGGGCAGGGGTCGGGTGGACCAGTCGACGGCGGAGTGGCCCTTCTCCAGGACGAAGCCCAGCACGTTCTCCACCATCGCGCCGAGGCCGACCCGCGGGAAGCCCGCGAGACGCCCGGCGAGCTCGGTGTCGAAGATCACGGTCGGGACCATGCCTATGTCACGCAGACAGGGGAGGTCCTGGGTCGCCGCGTGCAGGATCCACTCGGTGTCGGTCAGCACCGCGCCGAGCGCGGAGAGGTCGGGGCAGCCGACCGGGTCGATCAGCGTACTGCCCGCGCCCTCGCGGCGGAGCTGTACGAGATAGGCGCGCTGGCCGTAGCGGTAGCCGGAGGCGCGCTCGGCGTCCACGGCGAGCGGCCCGGTGCCCGCGGCGAAGGCCGCGATCACCTCGGCGAGCGCGGCATCGGTCGCCACCACCGGGGGAAGGCCCTCACGTGGTTCGAGCAAGGGGATCGGCGCCGGGGCGACGTCGTCCGGGGGAGCGCCCCCGGTGGTTCGCAGTGGTGTGTCTTCTGCGGTCTCTTGGGCGTCGGTCACATGCCAAGGGTATCTGTGTATGCGAGTCGCCCGTCGACGGAACGTTCCGCCGACGGGCGCTGATGCACGTAAACCGGCCGGGTCCGCATCCCCGCACGTACCGGCGGGTGGCCGCGGGCGTCAGTGGATGATGCCCGTCCGCAGGGCGACCGCGACCATGCCGGCGCGGTCACCGGTGCCGAGCTTGCGGGCGATGCGGGCGAGGTGGCTCTTGACGGTGAGGGCGGAGAGACCCATCGAGACGCCGATGGCCTTGTTGGACTGGCCTTCGGCGACCAGGCGGAGCACCTCCACCTCACGGCCGGAGAGTTCGCGGTAGCCGCCCGGGTGGCTCGGGGACCCGGGAGGCCGGCGGTGCAGACGGGCGGCGTTGGCGCCGATCGGGGTGACGCCGGGGCGGGTGGGGTGGCCGATGTTGGTACGGGTGCCGGTGACGACATAGCCCTTCACACCGCCCGCGAGGGCGTTGCGTACGGCGCCGATGTCGTCGGCGGCGGAGAGCGCGAGGCCGTTCGGCCAGCCTGCGGCCCGGGTCTCCGACAACAGGGTCAGCCCGGAACCGTCGGGCAGATGGACATCGGCTACGCAGATGTCGCGCGGGTTGCCGATGCGTGGACGGGCCTCCGCGATGGACGACGCCTCGATGACGTCACGAACTCCGAGGGCCCACAGATGGCGGGTGACGGTGGAACGGACGCGCGGGTCGGCCACGACGACCATGGCCGTCGGTTTGTTCGGGCGGTAGGCGACCAGGCTTGCGGGCTGCTCAAGGAGAACGGACACCAGGCCTCCTGGGGGGTGGCGGGATGGGCCGGCTCGGGGATGAAGCCGGGGCGAATCATGCTTGAAGGGTCATTGACCTCTTCGGCAGCAGACCCGTCCTCCTTTAGGGGAAGATCACGATTTGGTGAGTAACAATTCGGGCAAATAGGACGCGCGATCGATTGTACGAAAATGGTGTTAATGGGCATGGTGTCGGGGGTCCGGTGTTCAGTGGACCTGGGGCCCGCGCCGCTGGGGCAGGGTGACGACCGACGCGTCGCTCGTGCCTGACGGCGGCAGCCCGGCGATCTGGCAGAGCAGATCCCCCCAGGCGGCCAGGTGCCCGGCCGCGTCCGGAACCCCGCCGCGCTCCTCGCGCGGTGTCCAGGAGGCGCGGATCTCGATCTGGGTGGCAGGTTGGCGCGCGGAGAGCGTGCCGAAGTAGTGCGATCCGGCGCGTGTCACGGTGCCGCCCGCCTCGCCGTACGACAGGCCGCGTGCCTCCAGCGCGCCCGTCAGCCAGGACCAGCACACCTCGGGCAGCAGCGGGTCGGCGGCCATCTCCGGCTCGAGTTCCGCCCGTACGAGAGTGACCAGGCGGAACGTACCCTTCCAGGCGTCATGCCCCGCGGGGTCGTGCAGCAGCACCAGACGGCCGTCGGCGAGATCGTCCTCGCCGTCGACGACCGCCGCCTCCAGGGCGTACGCGTGCGGCGCGAGGCGCTGGGGTGGTCGCGTCGGCTCGCTCTCCAGTTCGGGACGCAGGCGTGCGGAGCGCAGCGCGTCGACCGCCGACCGGAAGGCGGGCGGGATGGTTCCGCACTCCGCGCCGTCCTTCGTGCCAGCGCCGTCGGAATGATCTGAAAATTGTCCCTGAGCCGGAGCCATGCGGGGAAGAGTAGGCCGAACCGGAGCCCCGCGCAGGGAGGGACACCCGGCCGGGGCCTGCTCCTTACGGCTTCATGCGAAGATTCCCGTGTGAGCGCCAACCACCGCCCTTCGGGCGAGCAGACGAAGACCTCCGCCACCCATGAGTCGGCGTTCCTCAAGGCGTGCCGGCGCGAGCCGGTGCCGTACACCCCGGTCTGGTTCATGCGCCAGGCCGGGCGCTCGCTGCCCGAGTACCTGAAGGTCCGCGAGGGCATCGCGATGCTGGACTCCTGCATGATGCCGGAGCTGGTCGCCGAGATCACGCTGCAGCCGGTGCGCCGGCACAAGGTGGACGCCGCGATCTACTTCAGCGACATCGTCGTACCGCTCAAGGCCATCGGCATCGACCTGGACATCAAGCCGGGCGTCGGCCCGGTGATCGCAGAGCCGGTCCGCACCCGCGCCGACCTCGCCCGGCTGCGTGACCTCACGCCCGACGACGTGCCGTACGTCACGGAGGCGATGGGCATGCTCGTCGCCGAGCTCGGCGCCACACCGCTCATCGGTTTCGCCGGTGCGCCTTTCACTCTCGCGAGTTATCTCGTGGAGGGCGGGCCTTCGCGGAACCACGAGCGCACCAAGGCCATGATGTACGGCGCCCCGGGGCTCTGGGCGGAGCTGCTGGACCGGCTCGCGGAGATCACCGGCGCGTTTCTGAAGGTCCAGATCGATTCGGGCGCGTCCGCGGTCCAGCTCTTCGACTCCTGGGCGGGGGCCCTGGCCCCGGCCGACTACCGGCGTTCCGTGCTGCCGGCCTCGGCGAAGGTCTTCGACGCGGTCGCGGAGTGCGGGGTGCCGCGCATCCACTTCGGTGTCGGCACCGGCGAGCTGCTCGGCCTGATGGGCGAGGCGGGCGCGGACGTGGTCGGCGTCGACTGGCGGGTGCCGATGGACGTGGCCGCGCGCCGGGTCGGCCCCGGCAAGGCGCTCCAGGGCAACCTCGACCCGGCGGTGCTGTTCGCCCCGCCGCAGGCGGTGGAGGCCAAGGCACGCGAGGTCCTGGACGCGGCGGCGGGCCTGGAGGGCCACGTCTTCAACCTGGGCCACGGAGTCCTGCCGACCACGGACCCGGACGCACTGACGCGCCTGGTGGACTACGTACACACCCAGTCGGCACGCTGACCCCGGGGGCGGGTCAGGTGGTGCCTGCGTTGCGGACTGCCTTTACCGTCCTGCGGGCCGCTACCAGGATCGGGTCCCAGACCGGGGAGAACGGTGGGGCGTAGCCGAGGTCGAGGGCCGTCATCGCCTCCACCGTCATCCCCGCCGTCAGTGCCACCGCCGCGATGTCCACGCGCTTCGCCGCGCCCTCGCGCCCCACGATCTGGACGCCCAGCAGCCGCCCCGTGCGGTACTCCGCGAGCATCTTCACCGTCATCGGCCGCGCCCCCGGGTAGTAGCCCGCCCGGCCGGTCGACTCGACCGTCGCCGTGACGAACCGCAGCCCGGCCGAGCGGGCGTCCTTCTCGCGCAGCCCGGTCCTGGCGATCTCCAGGTCGCAGACCTTGCTCACCGCCGTACCGACGACCCCCGGGAACGTCCCGTAGCCGCCGCCCACATTCGCGCCGATGACCTGTCCGTGCTTGTTGGCGTGCGTGCCCAGCGCGATATGGCGGGTGCGCCCCGCCACCAGGTCGAGCACCTCGACGCAGTCCCCGCCCGCCCAGATGCCGGTGTGGCCGACGACCCGCATCGACAGGTCCGTCAACAGCCCGCCGTGCGGGCCGAGCGGGAGGCCGGCGGCGCGTGCCAGGGCCGTCTCCGGCTCGACACCGATGCCCAGCACCACCACATCCGCCGGACAGGTCTCCCCGTCCGCCGTCACGACCGCGTCGGCCCGGCCGTCGGGACCGGTGCGAATGCCGGTGACCGCGGTGCCGTTCACCGTGGTGATGCCCATGCCGTCCATCGCGTCATGGACCAGCCGCCCCATGTCGGGGTCGAGCGTGGCCATCGGCTGCTCGCCGCGGTTGAGGACGGTCACGTCGAAGCCGCGGTTCAGCAGCGCCTCGGCCATCTCGACGCCGATGTACCCCGCGCCGATCACGACCGCGCGCCGCCCCGGCGCCCGGTTCAGCGACTCCAGGAGTGCCTGCCCGTCGCCCAGGGTCTGCACCCCGTGCACGCCCGGGGCGTCGATCCCGGGCAGCGGCGGGCGGACCGGGCGGGCACCCGTGGCGATCACCAGTTTGTCGAAGCCCGTCCAGTACGTCTCGCGGCTGTCGCGGTTCACGGCCCGCACCCGCTGTCCCGCCACATCGATCTCCGTGACCTCGGTACGCATCCGCAGATCGATGGAGCGGGCCCGGTGTTCCTCCGGCGTACGGGCGATGAGGTCGTCCGGCCCACCGACGGTGCCGCCGACCCAGTACGGGATGCCGCAGGCGGAGTACGAGGTGAAGTCGCCCCGCTCGAAGGCGGTGATGCTCAGCTCGTCGGGCCCCTTGAGACGGCGGGCCTGCGACGCGGCGGACATCCCCGCGGCGTCGCCCCCGATGACCACCAGTCGCTCCGCTGCCATGCCGGGTCCCTTCGCCGCCGTACCAGGTGCCGGTGCCCCACGCTACGGCGCTCAGGGGGCCGGTGTGACCCCCGACCCGGCGGCCGGGTCTGCCGGGGCGGCTTGGGCGGCCGACGGGTCGGCA
>DATCWZ010000643.1:0-8454 GCA_036566065.1 Streptomyces sp.
TCCCGAACCGCTGCGGTCCATGGTGTTCAGGAACGAAGACTTACCGGCGCTCTTCCATCACACGGACGCCATCGCCATCGCACGTCAGCGGGAAACGGTCAACACCACGCGCGGCCAGCTCGCCCTGCTCGTCCTCGGCACAGTGCCGGCGGCGCTGCCCTGGCATCCGGAGGTCGGCGGCTCGCTCGAACTGCTTGACGTGGTCGGGGTGTTGGCCTACCTGGGCGTGCTGGTCGCGACCTACCTCTCGTCGCGGCGCAAAGCAAAGTCGCATTGGCAACTCAACCGTTCGGCAGCCGAGTTCATCAAGTCCAACTGCTGGCGCTACGCGGTCCACGGTTCCCCCTTCGAGACATCGACGGCCCACCCGGAGGCGGTATTCGCCAGCCGGCTCGAAGAGGGTCTCCAGGAGCTCAGGAAGGTCGGCTGGGCCGACCCACGCGACGAGATGGCGGATTCGGGCGGGCTCATCACGGATGCCATGCGCGAGCTGCGGGCCAAGGCGTTCACCGTACGGAAGGAGACGTATGTACGGGACCGGCTGATCGAGCAGCGTCGCTGGTACCGCAGGCGCCGGGCGGGGTCCCGCCGGGGAGCGCTGATCTGGTCGGGCATGGTGGCGGCACTGACCGTGCCCGCGCTGGTCCTGAGCGTGGCGCAGTCCTTCGGGGGCGCCCGGTCCTTCGCCCTGACCGGGACGCTGTCGGCGGCGGCCGCGGCCTGTGTCGCCTGGAACGAGGCGCGCCGCCATCATCCGCTGGTCTCGGCGCACTCGCTGGTGGAGAAGGACCTGGAGTCCCTGCAGGCAGCGATGGAGACCACCTTGACGGAGCGTCAGTGGGGGGTCGCGGTGTTCGAGGCCGAGCGCATGGTGTCTCCCGAACACACCGACTGGCTGGCCCGGCACCGAGTGTGAGGTGGCGTCAGGCACGTTCGACGCCTTCGCACCAGATGACGGTGACCGGCCGGCCGAGCGTCCTGGCGTACGTCACGATGTCGCCGGTGCCGCCGAGACCGCGGGCCGGACGGCCGTCCCACACCGCGAGCAGCCGGTCGCAGTGGTCCGCGATATAGGCGCCCGCAGCGTAGTACGCCTCGTCGGTGGAGTGCGGGAAGTCCAGCCGGATCTCGCGGACCGCGCGCGCCTTGAGCATCCGGTAGCGCGCGAGGTCCTCCTGATCGTCGAAGCCCGCCTCGTAGTCGCCGCTGGGGATCACCGCGGTGAGCTGGGCGCCGTGGTCGAGCGCCAGGGCCGCGAAGAGCTGGTCGGCTCCGACGGCCAGGCTGGACAGGGCCTCCATCGCGCCGTCAAGCCCGCACAGCACCGCCCGCATGCCCTCCAGTACATGGGTCCTGGCTTCTTCGGGGATGGCGCGGTGACCGGTCACTCCGATTCGTTCCACGGACCTGGACCCCCTGGTGTGTCTGCCGGGGGCCCGGAGCAGCCTCCGGACAGGCACGTCGTCCGCCCCCGTTGTTCCTCTGCGACCGGCCGTCCGGACATTCTCTCAAAAGGGACGGGCCGAAGGCCACGGGTCGAACGCGAGCCCCCGCCGTACCGCGGCGGGGGCTCACTGGTGACGGGTTCCGTCGGGCGGGTTCAGTACACGCTGACACCGTAGGCGCTCAGCGCTTCGGTGACCGGCTGGAAGAAGGTCGTACCGCCAGAGGTGCAGTCGCCGCTGCCGCCGGAGGTCAGACCGATCGCCCTGGTGCCCGAGTAGAGCGGGCCGCCGGAATCCCCGGGCTCGGCGCACACATTGGTGCGGATCATGCCGTAGACGATGTCTCCGCCGCCGTAGTTGACCGTGGCGTTGAGGCCGGTGACGGTGCCGCTGTGGACGCCGGTGGTGGAGCCGCGCCGGGTGACGGACATGCCGACCGTCGCGTTGGCCGCGCTGGTGATGTCCTGACTGCCGACGGTGCCCGATTTGGAGACCGACGAGTTGGTGTACTGCACGATCCCGTAGTCGTTGGTCGGGAAGCTGGAGCCCACGGTGGTACCGAGGACTGTGGAGTGCGAGGAGTTGGACCACCAGGTGCCCGCACCTTCGGTGCAGTGACCGGCCGTCAGGAAGTAGTAGGTGCCGCTGCTGCTGCGGACGTTGAAGCCGAGGGAACAGCGCCAGCCGGAGGCGTAGATGGCGTCACCGCCGGAGATGAGCTTGTTGAATGTGCCCGGGGTGTGCTCGATGCGCAGGGCACCCGCGTTGGCGCCCGCGGACTTTTTGATCTGGTTGATCTCCGCCTGCGAGACCGTGCTGTCGACGGTGACGACAAGCTGCTTGGAGACCGGGTCGACGTTCCATGCGGTGCCCGCGATGTCGGCGCCCAGGACGGCATTGCTCGCCGCACTGAGCTGACCGGCGCTGTATGTGCGGGACGGGGCGGGCGAGTTGGCGCTGGCCGCGGGGACGCCCAGGGCGGCGACGGCCGCGATACCGGCGGCGACGGCGATGACCCTGCTGCGTCTCGTCAGACCGCTGAGGGGGGAGGTGCGGGGGGTATTGCGCTTGATCCTCACTTGTGGTTCCTCCCGATGGGGAATCGGGGGCCCGGTGGGTGGGGTAGCCGAGCCCGTGAGGCGCAGCCAGCAACACGTCCGCATCCCGGATCACGTCCGCAATGCGGATACGCCGTGTTCCTGACAAGCGCTGCTCGGGAGTATTCGGGCCGTCGACTCCCCGCGCAAGGGTGCCCTTTCGGCCGCCCGGGCCGGGAACGCACGCCTGCCCGGCGGGTTCGGGCTCGACAGTCGCAGTCACAGTCGCTGCCCCACCCACACAGGCGTCCCGCGATCAGTCCGCGCCGGTTGCGGGGCGGCTCGGGCGGGGGCGGCCCGCAGGGACTGCCGGGAGGCGGCCCGTACGCGCGGTCCGCCCAGCAGCACACGGCCACGTGGTCGCGTACCTTCGCGGACGCCGGGGCGAGCGGGACAGCGGCGGGGCGCCGCCGATCGCCGGTTCGTTCGAGCTGAGCACCCGTCAGGACCGGGATGACCGGGCCTTCGTAGTTCAGTGACGGCCCGGGCGAACTGCCCGTGGTCCGGGCGCAGGGCGAGAAAGAGCCCGCACAGATGCGCCATCCACTCCGTCCTGAGCCCACCGGAAAGCCGATGGGTGCGGGGCGGTCACCTGGCGCGCGTCGCTCGCGCGTGCGCGCCGCGTGCATCGTATCGAGTGATGCGTTCACCCGTACGCCCGCCATGTCACCCAAACGGAGCGGCGCATCATATTTTCTTTCCGCAAGCCGCCTTTTACGGGTGAAACCTGACGAATCGCCACATCTTCTGCACCAGTAGCGTCACGAATCGCCTGCGCGCCGACTATCTCCTTGGCGCGCTATCCGCATCATGGACGACCATAGGGATACGAAAGAGATGCGGAACACCAAGGAACCGCGGTGAGAGGAGGCGTCCATGGGATCGGTGCGCAAAGCGAGTGCCTGGCTGGGCCTCGTCGAGGACAACGACGAGCGGTACTACGACGACGAATACGCCGAGGGTGCCGAGACCGGCACGGGTCAGGCATGGGTGACCGACCCGCGGGTCCAGGTGGCCTCCGAGACGGCCCAGGACCAGGGCCGGCGGATCGCCACCGTCACTCCGGACAGCTTTCGTGACGCGCGGGCCATCGGCGAGCTGTTCCGGGACGGCGTCCCGGTGATCGTGAACCTTACGGCCATGGACCCGGGCGACGCCAAGCGGGTGGTGGACTTCGCCGCCGGCCTGATCTTCGGGCTGCGCGGTGCGATCGACCGGGTGGCCACCCGGGTCTTCCTGCTGACCCCGCCCGATACTCAGGTGGTCAACGGCGAGGCCGCCGGCCGGAGCGCCGACGGCTTCTTCAACCAGAGCTGAGTGAGGCGCTCGCCCGACGGGCCCGGCCGGCGTCCGGCCTACCGGAAGGCGTCAAGACCGGTGAGCGCCTTGCCCAGTACCAGTTGGTGCATCTCCACGGTTCCCTCGTAGGTGAGCACCGACTCCAGATTCGTCGCATGCCGCATCACGGGGTACTCCAGTGAGATCCCGTTCGCGCCGAGAATCGTGCGCGAGGTGCGGCAGATCTCGATCGCTTCCCGCACATTGTTGAGCTTTCCGAAGCTGACCTGCTCGGGGCGGAGCCTGCCGGCGTCCAGCCGCCGGCCCAGATGGTGGGCGAGCAGGATGCCCTTGTGCAGTTCCACGGCCATGTCCGCGAGTTTGGCCTGGGTGAGCTGGAAGCCGCCGATCGGCCGGCCGAACTGCTCCCGGGTTTTCGCGTAGTCCACGGCGGCCTCGAAGCAGGCCCTGGCCGCGCCCATGGCCCCCCAGACGATGCCGTAGCGGGCATGGCTGAGGCAGCTCAGCGGGCCGCGCAGCCCGGTGACCCCGGGGAGCACGGCGTCGGCGGGCAGCCGCACACCGTCCAGGACCAGTTCGCTGGTGACGGAGGCGCGCAGCGACCATTTGTGCCTGATCTCGGGCGCGGAGAAGCCCTCGCTGTCGGCCGGCACGACGAATCCGCGGATGCCTCTGCCGTTCTCGCCCTCGTCGGTCTGTGCCCAGACGATGGCGACGCCCGCGACCGAGCCGTTGGTGATCCACATCTTGCGCCCGGTGAGGACCCAGTCCTCGCCGTCGCGCTTGGCGTACGTCCGCATGGCGGCCGGGTCCGAGCCGTGGTCCGGTTCGGTGAGGCCGAAGCAGCCGATGATCTCGCCGGCCGCCATGCCGGGCAGCCATCGCTGCTTCTGCTCCTCGGAGCCGTACCGGTGGATCGCGTACATGGCGAGCGAGCCCTGTACGGAGACCAGCGAACGGATTCCCGAGTCGGCTGCCTCCAGTTCGAGGCAGGCCAGCCCGTACTGGACCGCCGTGGCGCCCGCGCAGCCGTATCCCTGGAGCGACATGCCCAGCGCGCCGAGGGAGCCCAGCTCGCGGGCGAGGTCGCGGATGCCGGGCAGCTCGCCGTTCTCGTACCACTCGGCGATGTGCGGCAGGACGCGGTCGGCGGCCCAGGTGCGCACCGTGGAGCGGATCGCGAGGTCCTCGGGGCCGAGGAGGTCGTCGATGCCGATGGGGTCGTCCGGGTCGAAGGGCGGAAGCTTGGACGGCTTCGGCGGCTTCGACTGCTCGGCGGACGGAGAGGTGGTCATGAGGGTGCCTCCGGCGGCTCGCACGGGGTTAAAACTAGCAGCGGTAGTTACGCGCTGACGTTACGGCTCAGTGTGCCGTCCGTCCAGAGCCGGTGGCCTCGGCGCGTTCGCGTCGCGGGGACAGCGGGACCGCCCGCCCGAGCCGGTCCGTGCGCGGCATCACGCATGGCTCCGGCCTGCGCGGACCGGCCACCCTGGGGACGGCGGGCTGTACGCCTGCCGACTGGGGTTCCGGCTCCAGGGATACGGGAACGCGCGCGCCCGGCACGGACACCTCGGCGGGGACGGCCAGGGATGCCGCCGGCGCCGCGGTCTCGGAGACGCGCGCCACGTTGCAGTCCATGGCCCTGGGCAGCCGCAGCGCCGCCACCGCCCCGAGCAGCAGGAGCCCCGCGCTGACCAGCAGCGTGATGTGCAGCCCGTTGACGAAGGCGTGCCGGGCGGTGATCCGCAGCAGGCTTCCCATGGGGCCGCCGAGCTGGCCCGCCACCTGGTATGCCTCCCCCAGCGAATGCGAGGCGGCCGCGCCCGCCGATGCGGGCACACCCTTGTCGGGCAGACCGGCGAAGCCCGGGGCGTACGCGGCGTTCATGACGCTGCCGAGCAGGGCGATGCCCATACCGGCGCCGAGTTGGTAGGAGGTCTCGCCGATCGCCGCCGCGCCGCCGGCCCGCTCGGCCGGGGCCTCGCTGAGCATCGATTCGTACGCCCCGAAGAGGGTGGACTGCAGTCCGAAGCCGAGCAGTACGAAGGCGCTGGTCAGCAGGGCCGGGCGGTCGTACTGGCCCATCTGGGTCAGCAGCAGTACCGAGAGCGCGGTGAGCACGAAGCCCAGCCCGACCATCCGGCGCGGGCCGATGCGGCGCAGGGTGTACGAGCCGGTGGCGCCGGCCGCCATCGCGGCGAAGGTCAGCGGAAGCAGCCGCAGCCCGGTCTCCAGCGGGCTGAGGTCCAGGACGAGCTGGAGGTACTGGACCGCGATCAGTTCGAGCCCGACCAGGGCCAGCATGGCCAGGACGATGCAGCCGACCGCGGTGCTGAAGGCGGGCCGGGAGAACATCGCGATGTCGACCAGCGGCTGCGTACGGCGCCTCTGGCGGCGTACGAAGAGGACCACGAGCGTGGCGCCCGCGACCAGCGGGCCGAGGGTGGTGATCTCCAGCACCCCGTGGCCGCCGCCCATGTGCTTGACGCCAAGCACCACCCCGAGCACACCGGCCGCGGCCATCAGCGCGCCGAGCACGTCCCAGGGGCCGTCGTCGCTGCCGCGCGATTCGGGCAGCAGCCAGCGGCCCAGCGGCAGGATCATCGCCATGAGCGGGACGTTGACCAGGAAGACGGAGCCCCACCAGTAGTGCTCGACGAGGAAGCCGCCGATGACCGGCCCGACGGCCGCGCCGACCGCGGCCACGGCGGTCCAGATGCCGATCGCCATCGCCCGCTCCCGGCGGTCGGGGAAGACCTGGCGGAGTATCGACAGCGTCGCGGGCATGATCATCGCGCCGCCGACGCCGAGCAGGGCCCGCGCCGCGATCAGCACGCCGGGTGACTCCGCCATCGCGGCGAGTGCCGACGCGACGCCGAAGAGCGCGTAGCCGAACAGCAGGACGCGGCGTCTGCCGACCCGGTCACCGAGCGTGCCGAAGAGAATCAGCAGCGAGGCACAGACCAGCGGATAGGCGTCCACGATCCACAGCAGGCCGACAGCGCTGGGCCGCAGGTCCTCGGTGACGGCGGGAACGGCGACATGGAGGACGGTCGCGTCGAGCGCGACCAGCAGGAGGCTGAGGCAGAGGACAACCAGGACGACCCAGCGGTTGGCGTTGCCCGCTGCGGTACGCAGCCGGGTTCCGGCCGTGGGCGTCCCAGTCATATACGTACCTCCCAAAGAGTCCTCGCGTTCGGCGTGCCAACGGGGACCCGGTTTTCGGCGTCCCTCGGGCCCGGCATCGACAGGCGAAGGTGTCGCCAGCGTACGCGAGTCCGGCGTGGTCAGACGTGGTGCACTTCATACCTCTGCTCGCCCTGGAGTGTGGCGTACGCCACTTCCGGGCGACGACCCGGGTCCGCCCGCGAGGGGTGCGCGGACGGCCCGATCCGGTGTGCCGCCCGGCTTGCGGGGCCCGCGGGCCGCTGTCCCGGCACCCCCGGCGGACCCCGCGGGCCTCCGCCGAATGGTCGGATGAATTTCCCGGGAAACCACGCTGCGGCATTTCATCGGTGATCAAACAGGCTTACGAACTGGATAAGGAACGAATAAGCGGAACGGCCTCCGGGATTCCCCGCCGGGGCCGGAACGGATACCTTTTCGAGACGAAGTCCACATCACATCGTCATCACAAAGACGCCGGATGGACCTGATCGCGCACTCACTCGCTGTAACGTCCATTGCGTGCATACCGACATCTTCGCCCGTCTGGACCGGGAGCCGGAACCGCCGAAGATAGAGATCCCGCGGATGAGCCGTCACCGCATCGCTCTCTTCGGCGGGACGTTGGCGTTCTATCTCGCCATCGTCTTCGCCGTGCTGGGCTCGTCCTGGCTGGTGGCACTCGACTGGAAGGTCATGCTGTTCCGGCCGTACCAGCAGTGGCCAGAGCTGCACGCCTTCCTCGACTACTACGTCGTACTCGGCCAGCGCGGGCCCACCGCGGTGATGGTCGCCTCCTGGCTCGGCTGGCGCTCCTGGCGCCAGCACACGCTGCGCCCCCTGCTCACCCTGGGCACCTCACTGCTGCTGCTCAACGTCACGGTGGGTGCCGTCAAGATCGGCCTGGGGAGGCTCGGCCCGCACTACGCGACCCAGATCGGCTCCGCCGAGCTCTTCGCCGGCGGCGATATATTTCCCTCCGGCCACACCGCCAATGGGGTCGTAACCTGGGGAATCCTCGCCTATCTGGCCACCACGCCCCGCGCCAGGCGCTATCTGTCGGCCCTGTCGGCGGGCGTCGCCCTGGGGGTCGGACTCACCACCGTCTACATCGGTACGCACTGGCTCAGTGACGTCCTGCTCGGCTGGGCCGCCGGTCTGCTGATCCTGCTGGCCCTGCCCTGGTTCGAGCCGCTGATCACCCGCGCCGAGATCTGGCTGCTCTCGGTGCGCGACGAGTGGCGCGCGCGTCTGCGGCCCCCCGCTCCGGTCACCGAGGGTGACGGTCGGACGGTGCCGGTCCCCCAGCCCGCCGCCGGGGAGGACGAGAACAGCCCCGTGCTCGAACCGTCCGGCGCGCACACGAGTACCCGTAGCCGGGTCCACCCCCCGCACGCCGTACGGTCGGAGCGGACTCCGCTCACCCCGGCCGGCTCCCGCCGCCCGCC
>DATCWZ010000619.1:0-4279 GCA_036566065.1 Streptomyces sp.
GCCCGGGCCCGCCGCCGGTCGGCGGGCAGCCGGAAGTCCGGCCACCGCAGCCACCGGGACTCCCACGGAACCTCGGGCGGCTCCTTGCCCAGCAGGTGGAGGGCGAACGTCGGTTCGGGCCCCTCGGGAAGTGGGTGACGCAGACCCCGGCCGCGCACCAGCCGCCCCGAGGGCAGCCGCATCACGCCCGCACCGGCCGGATTCCAGCTCTCAGTCATCCTGTCAACCTACCCGGACCGAGACCGGCCAACGGCCCTGGTCAGCGCGCGCGAGGCACCCGGTGCTGGCTGAGGGGCCGCGCCAGCAACGGCACCCGGGGTGCCTGATGTCCGCCGCTGGCCTGCATCCGTACTTCGGCGCGGTCGCTGATCTCCGCGCGGATGATGCCCGTCTCGTCCTCGTAAACCGGGTATCCGCCCGCCCCCGACCGGTCGGTGATCTGGACGACGACAACATCGTCCGCCGCACCGGACTCCTGGAATATCAGCTCGTAACTCTCCGGGTAATCCATGGGGGGCCTCCCGACCGGACACCGGACAGGAACCGGGGTCCGTGACCCATTCTTTCCCACCCCCGCGCACACCGCGCTCCGGGAACGCCCTCGAAAGCCGACGATCCACGCCGGTCCGGGATGCGGAACCGGCGCGGTCGGGTGACCATCGTCTGCGAGGGATCGGACCCGCGCTGCCCCTCCGCGCGGCCGGCCTGTGGAGAGGAACTGCTGTGCTGATGGCCCATCCCGCGACGCTGCGCAAGCTCATCGAGCGCTACGAGACCCTGCGCCTCATCCACGCGCACCAGCGGACCCCGGAGAGCCGCCGCCGGCTCGAAGACGTCTCGTACACCCTCTGCGTCACCACGGGCACCCGTACGGTGCCAAAGGCCCTGGCCGTCGCCGAAGCGCAACTGCGCGCGGTTCCGCCGTACGTCCGGCTCACCGCCTGAGCGGGCCCACTCGCGGGTACGACGCCGTCCCATGGGCGGAGCCTCGTGGGCGATCGGGTGACTCCGGCCGGTCGGACAACATGACGGGCCGCCCGGAGGGCTACTCATGCGCGTATGAGATTTGAGCCTCGACGAATGCAGACCGTTCCCCCGCGTACCCGCCGGTTCCGTGCCGTCGGCGTGATGTGCGCCGTCCTCGCCTCCGCAGCCCTGGTGACCGGCTGCGGACAGGACAGCGGCGACGGGACATCCGCGGCGACCTCGGAGGCCGCGAAGGTCATTCCCAAGCAGACGACCAGCCCATCGAGTACGGCGCAGCTCACCCAGGCGCAGACCGCGCGCAAGAACCTGCTCTCGCAGGTCAAGGTCACCTTCGACAAGGCCGCCAAGACGGCGGTCGCCGAGGTGTCGGGCAGCAAGCTGGCCGAACTCGATCTGGAGGGCCTGGACGGCGGCGCCGACGAGAGCGCCAGCCCCAGCCCGGGCGAGGAAACCAGCGCGAGCCCCACCGGCAGCCCGAGCCCGAGTGCCAGCGCCAGCCCGAGCGGCACCGGCGCCGCCCCGAAGTGGACCGCCGAGGTCGTCGAGCAGGACGGCACGGCACACACGGTGACCATCGACGCCGTCTCCGGGAAGGTGATCGACTCCACCACGGACACCGACCAGAGCGCTGCGGACAAGAGCCGTCTCACCGGCTGGCTGGCCACGGCGCGGCAGACGCCTCAGCAGGCTGCCAAGGTCGCCACGGACAAGAAGAAGGGCACGGTCACGTCGGCCGGGCTTGAGATGAACGACGACTCGAACCTCGTCTGGGCGGTCGATGTGGTCACCCCGGACTGGAACAAGACCGACTTCGAGATCGACGCGGTGAAGGGCACCATCGTCCGCGAGCAGACGGACGTCGACTGATACGAGGTTCAGGTTACGGCCCCCGGATTTCCGGGAGCCGGAAGCGCCTGGGGAGCGGCACATCGGCAAGCACCGATCGAGGGAGTGCTGGATTCCGGACCCGCCGCCGGGAATCGGGCACTCCCTGCCGCGTACCCGGCCAGGCCGGTACGGGGGAACTGGCCCGGGGGAGTGGTTCGGGGCGCGCCGGTGTCCTGGGCGGCGGCACGGCACCATCGCGCGAAGATTGGTCTAGTCCTCTTTTGGTCCATACCATTGACTCACCCCTGGCTGTGACGGTATTCCGTACGCAACGCCGGTGCGCCATACCGGAGTTGGTCGTCACCCCCCTACAGCTGGGACAGATATGAGACGCATACGATCCGTCCGCGCGGTCCTGGCCGCCGCAGTCACCGCTGTGGCCGCGGCCGGTCTGGCCACGCTCGGTACCGGTACCGCCCAGGCGGCGACCCCGCTGCCGGACCATGTCTTCGCCCCCTACTTCGAGTCATGGACCGGCGAGAGCCCGGTGGCCCTGGCCGCTCAGTCCGGGGCGGATCACCTGACGATGGCGTTCCTGCAGACCGCGTCGTCGGGCTCCTGCACGCCGTACTGGAACGGCGACACCGGCCTGCCGATCTCCTCGGCCGGCTTCGGCAGCGACATCGACACCATCCAGGCGAACGGCGGGGACGTCATCCCCTCGTTCGGCGGTTACACCGCGGACACCACCGGTACCGAGATCGCCGACAGTTGCACCGATGTCGGCCAGATCGCGGCGGCGTACGAAAAGGTCATCACGACGTACGACGTGTCGCGGCTCGACATGGACATCGAGGTCGACTCGCTCAACAACAGCGCCGGCATCGACCGGCGGAACAAGGCCATCAAGCAGGTCCAGGACTGGGCGGCGGCCAACGGGCGCAACGTGGAGATCTCCTACACCCTGCCGACAACGACCAGCGGGCTCGCCCCCAGCGGCCTCGCCGTGCTGCGGAACGCGGTCAGCAACGGCGCGCGCGTCGACGTGGCCAACATCATGACGTTCGACTACTACGACAACGCCGCGCACAACATGGCCAATGACACCCAGACAGCGGCCCAGGGGCTTCACGACCAGCTCGCACAGCTCTACCCGGGCAAGTCCGCCGCGCAGCTCTGGGGCATGATCGGCGTCATCGAGATGCCGGGGGTCGACGACTTCGGCCCGGCCGAGACATTCACCCTGGCCAATGCCACCCAGGTCTACAACTGGGCGGTGAGCAAGGGCATCAACACGCTGTCGTTCTGGGCGCTCCAGCGGGACAACGGCAGTTGCCCCGGCGGCGCGGCCGCCGACAACTGCTCAGGCATCCAGCAGAACACCTGGGACTTCAGCCACATCTTCTCGCCGTTCACCAGCGGCACCACGGTCCCGGACGACGACTTCTCGGTGACCGCGGCACCCGCGTCCGGCACGGTGACGGCGGGCAGTTCGGCCACCACCACGGTGAAGACGGCGGTGACGGCGGGCGCGGCACAGAACGTGAACCTGACCGTGAGCGGCGCCCCGGCGGGCGTCACCGCTTCGCTCAGCCCCGCCTCGGTCACGGCGGGCGGGTCGTCGACGCTGACCCTCGCCACGACTGAGGCCGCCGCCTCGGGCACGTACCACATCAGTGTCACCGGTACGAGCGCCTCCGGCAGCCACGCGACCACCTACACCCTGACCGTCACCGGCGGGACGGGCCACCAGTGCACCGCGCCCGAATGGGCCTCCGGGACCATTTACACCGGCGGCCAGCAGGTCTCGCACAAGGGCCACACCTGGAAGGCCAAGTGGTGGACGACGGGCGAGGAGCCCGGCACCACGGGCGAGTGGGGCGTCTGGCAGGACCTCGGCGCCTGCTGAACAAGCCCGCTCGTTTCCCCCGGTGCTGCCCGGCACACCCCCCTGCCGGGCAGCACCTTTGTGCGTACGCACCGGCATCGAACGGGCGCACGAGCGCCATCGGTGGTGGAATGGCACTCGGCGGCAGCCCCCGGCGGGGCGGCACACGCGCGAGTGACGACTGGGAGGAATCATGGCCGGTCAGTTCGAGGCGACAGTGGAGATCGACCGCCCGATCGGGGAAGTGTTCGCCTTCCTCGCGGACGGCAGGAACGACAAGAAGTTCAGTCCCCGTGTGCTGGAGATGACCAGGACACCGGACGCGCCGACCACGGTGGGCACCGTGTACCGGAGCACGGTGAAGGACGCCGGGATGAAGACCCGGCGCCAGTTCCGGATCAGCGAGTTCGAGCCGCCCACCCGCATCCGCTGGAACGAGACGTCGAAGAACCTCGTCACGGTCGTCGAAGGCGGCTACGACCTTGAGGCCACCGACGACGGACGGACCAAGGTCCGGATCTACAACGAACTCCAGGGCAACGGCCTCGGCAAGCTGCTCGCCGGTGTCGCCGTCGG
>DATCWZ010000575.1:0-3900 GCA_036566065.1 Streptomyces sp.
GGACGGACTGTCCACGTCACTCAACTCGCAGGCCCTCGAATGGCCGGAGCTGCGCTGGGTACTGCGCGACCCGCTCTCGGCCATCGGCGTCCCCCAGATGCTGATCCGGCTCGGTTACGGCCCCGCCACCCCGGCAACACCCCGCCGGCCGGTATCCGCGGTCCTGGACATCACCCCGTCCGAGCACTCGTAGTCGGATCCGGCAGCCGCGGTGCGGAGGCAATCCGGCGCCGCCGGGTTCGACCGGTGAGATCGCCTGGTTCATTGCCTCCGTACTGCGGCGGGAAGGGATGGAGGCGGACGTCCGGACGCCTGCGGAGATGGTGGACGTAGCGCCGTACGACGCCGTGGTCATCTGCGGTGCCCTCTACATGGGCCGCTGGCGCCGTGTGCCGCTTTACCCGGTGCCATCGCCGGGCGCTCCGCGAGCGGCCGGTGTGGCTGTTCAGCAGCGGTCCGCTGGCCGCGGAGGCGTCCGAGCGGGACATTCCGCCGGTCTCCGAGGCGGAGAGGACGATAGGCCGTACGGACGCCCGCGAGCACGTCACCTTCGGCGTGCGACTCGAGACCGGGGCCAAGGGTGCGCATGGCCAAGATGATCCTGGAGCAGCACAAAGGCGGTGACTTCCGTGACTTCGCACGCATCGAGGCATGGGCCACCGGTGTGGCAAGAGCCATCGACGCGCCGCTGGAAGGGCCGTAGGCGACGTCTTCGCCGCGTGGAAAGGCCGGCGCCGGAGCTGCTGCTCCGTCCGCGCCCTCACTACCGGTCCGGCACCACGATGCGGCGCCCGGTCACCCGGCCGGCGGTCACCACGATCCAGAGGTCCCGCCCGCCACCGGCCCACGGCTCGCTGTGGCTGTGGGCCTCGAGGCGCTCCACGGCCTCCGGCTCGGTGACCGTGCGCGCCTCACCGACGACAAGCACGCTCCACCCCCGGCTGAACGCCTCATCGATGCGATCCACCTCGAAGGCGACCTCGTGACCGGGCGCCCGCGCCGGTCCGGACTCCGGAGAGGTCCTGAAAGCGATCTCCTCCCCCAGCGCGAGGTAGTTGACCGGGAGGATGGCGGGTCCTGCTTCGTTCGTGACCGCGATGCGGCCCACGCCGTGGCTGCCCAGCAGCTTCCAGGACTCCTCCGGGGAGAGTTCCACCAGTTGAGGGTGATAGGCGGCTCGGCCGGTACCCGGGGGAAGGTCGGCTGTGCCGCCCATCAGCTCGTCGAGGGTCATGTCGAGCGCGTTGGCCAGGCGCAGCAGGAAGCCGATGCCCGGAGTCCCGGGTTGCGTCTCCAGGTACTCGATGTACCCGGGAGCCGAGCCGGTACGAAGCGCGAGCTCGTCCCGGGACAGGGCGAGTTGCTCCCGGCGGGCTGTCACACGTCTGCCGATGTCACCTACGGCTTGTTGCCGTCCGGCTCCTGCAGGACCGTCGTGCGGTCGGTCGGGCACCATGGCTCACCCTCTCGTTCCTGGACGTGGATCCGGCCGGCCGTGAAAAACGTCGGTCCCTGACCGCTCGAAGAGCACGCGCCAGCTCAAGCTAAACACTGAACTCCGGTTCTGCACGTCCTGCCGCGGACCGCCCCCCGTACAACTGTACGATCGGGGGCCGGGACGGCGGCCGCATATGAGTTCACGCGGGGGCTCACCGGGGGAGCGGATTCAGGTACTGTCCGGGCCACGTTCCTGTCCCTTGACGGCCGCACGTCCCGCTTCCAGCCGGGCGGCGGGAACACGGAAGGGCGAGCAGGACATGTAGTCCAGTCCGGTGTCGTGGAAGAAGGGCACCGAAGCGGGGTCGGCGCCGGACCTGGAGTTCCACTCGGGCGGCCACAGGCGAAGTCTGCGCGGTACGGGCGGGCCGGGACACGAATGGTGTGTCCCGGCCGCCAGGGTTGGTCATAGGAGCCAGGGATTACGGCTGACGAATGGGAGCCGTTCCCACACCCTTCCGAGTCCCCAGGTACGGCCTGAGTACGCGGCGGCGAGCACGATCAGGACCACGGCGTACACCAGGTGGTAGTCGATGAACGGGTTCGTCGACATACTGGCCGTCCCGTCGGACAGGTGCTGGGCCGGTGGCCACTCGGCCGCCCACATCAGCGCCATCATCGCGCTGCCCGCCACGGCGGCTAACCGCAGGGCGACGCCTGCGACGAGTGCGGTGCCGATGCCGAGAAGTCCGAGCATGAACAACCAGTCGGCCCACGTGTCGCCGGCCCAGGAGTGGAAGGTCGACTCCATCGGTCCCGCGGCCACACCGCTCAGGAATCCCTTGGTCGGCGAGCCGCCGTCCACCCACCCCTTACCGGCCGGGGTCGCGTATCCCCAGCCGAAGGTCTTGTCGAAGAACGCCCACAGGAAGGCCCCTCCGACGATCAGGCGGGTGGCGGCGAGTGTCCTCGCCGCGACCGTGGTCGTGGCGGCCCGCGCCGCCGTGGCGGCAGCGGCCACGTCCTGCGGCTTGCGCCACGGACGGGAAAGGCGGAAGGGCCGGTGCGGCTGCTGGTGAACTGCCATGATGTTCATCCCTTCAACGGGGTTGAGGCGGAATCACTGTCTCGGTTGCGTGTTCAATGTCCCGTCTTCCCGCCTGGTCGCGAAGGTGGCGTGGGGCCCAGGTCGGTGGGCCGAACGGCCCGGCTTCGCGGGCCTGTTGGGCTGACAGCCTCAGCCGTCCAGGTCCAGTCGGTGACCCCGGGGTGCAGGTCGGTGCCATGTGCGCGGATCCAGGCGCGGTGGCGGGCGCCGACATCCGCCATCGCCTGGCGCGGTCCGACCGCGTACGCCGAGGCCCGGGTGAACAGAGTGCCGTACTCGAAGTCCGGCATGCCGTACGGGTGTTCCTCCTGTGGCAGCAGCCGTGTCATATCGACGACGTTCACGACCCAGGGCGCGGCGAGCGGCCCGGTCTCCGCCTCACCGTACGCATGGGCCAGCGCATAGCCGAGTTCACCGCCCTCGCGAGCGCCGTCAACTGCTCTGTTGCCTCGGCCCTCTCGTCCGCACGGGCAAGGCCGGTACTCACCATGTCACCGGTGAAGTGCCCCGGTGCATGGGCGAGCCGACCGCTGTCGGGGACCTTCGGCCCGGCTTCTGTGCCCGGGCAGCCCCTGGGGCGCTCCGCGCCGCGGTCCGAGGCTGGACGTGGAATACCACGGAAGACACCGCTCCGGAGGCCATCGAGCAGCCGCTGTACCGGTTCGTGCGGGCATCGAACCTGCCGCCATTCGCTGGAGCCGGCATCAGCCCCGCCGTGGCCCGCCCCGCGTGGTTCTCCCGTATGCCCGTATCCCGCTGCCGCCGCGTACGGCACACGACCCCTACCTGCGCCGACCGCGCTGAGAGGAACTGTCATGCGACACACGAAGATCGGTACCGTCATGACGCGCGATGTGATCACGGCCGAAATGAGCACCGGGTTCAAGGACGTGGCCCGTCTGCTCGGCGAGAACCGCATCAGTGGCCTGCCCGTCATCGACGCCGACGAGAAGGTGCTCGGCGTCGTTTCGGAAACCGACCTGCTGCTGCGTCAGGCGGCCGATACGGGCCCCGGCGAGCCCGGTCGCCGGCACCGTCCGGTGCTGACCCGCGGCGCGCGGGCTGTCGCAGTCAAGGAAAGGGCTGGGAACGCGGGGATGCTGATGTCTGCTCCGGCAGTCACCATCCATGCCGACGAAAGCATCGCCGCAGCCGCCCGCACCATGGCGCAGACCCGCGTGGAGCGGCTCCCCGTCGTCGACGAGGAGGACCGCCTGGTCGGCATCGTCACCCGTCGCGACGTGCTGCAGGTCTTCCTCCGCTCGGACGAGGACATTCACCGTGAGGTCGTCCAGGACGTGATCGTCGGTGCCTTGTGGCTCACTCCTCAGACCCTCGACGTGAGTGTCGAGAAC